>CAISJH010000163.1 GCA_903885585.1 uncultured beta proteobacterium | reverse complement strand
CCGGATGTGAGCATCCCGCCGCAACACCCCTGCCCAGAAAACCCGCCCTCATCTGACCCGAGACCGCCATGCAACTGACTGCCGAACACCGCCAGATCGCCAACACCGTCGAGCGCTTCATCGTCAACGAGGTCAACCCGCATGTGCCCGAGTGGGAGGCCGCAGGCGAGTTTCCCAGCCACCAGGTCTTCAAGGGCATGGGCGAGCTGGGCCTGCTGGGCCTGAAGTACCCGGAAGCCTATGGCGGCGCCGGGCTGGACTTCAGCTACTCGGCCGTGATGGCCGAGGCGCTGGCGGTGTGCACCTGCGGTGGCGTGCCCATGGCGATTGGCGTGCAAACCGACATGGCCACACCGGCGCTGGCGCGCTTTGGCTCGGACGAGCTGCGCCGCGAGTTCCTGGCCCCCACGATTGCGGGCGACATGGTGGCCTGCCTGGGCGTGAGCGAACCCGGTGGCGGCTCGGACGTGGCCGCGCTGAAGACCACCGCACGGGCCGAGGGCGGCGACTGGGTGATCAATGGCAGCAAGATGTGGATCACCAACGGCCTGAAAGCCGACTGGTGCTGCCTGCTGGCCAACACCGACGACGGCCCGGCCCACCGCAACAAGAGCCTGATCGTGCTGCCCATGGATGCCGCGGGCATCACCAAGCAGAAGATCCACAAGATCGGCATGCACTCGTCGGATACCGCCCAGCTCTTCTTCGACAACGTGCGCGTGCCGAGACGGCACCTGGTGGGTGAAGAAGGCAAGGGCTTCACCTACCAGATGATGCAGTTCCAGGAAGAGCGCCTGTGGGCCGCGGCCAACTCGGTGCGGGGCTTTGACCGCATCATCGACCTCACCATCGCCTACACCCGCGAGCGCAAGGCCTTTGGCCGCAGCGTGCTGGACAACCAGGTGGTGCACTTCCGGCTGGCCGAACTGCGCACCGAGGTGGAGGCCTTGAGGGCGCTGACCTGGAGCGCCATCGAGCAGTACGTGGCCGGGCAGGACGTGACGAGACTCGCGTCGATGGCCAAGCTGAAGTCCGGGCGCCTCGGGCGCGAGGTGGCCGACAGCTGCCTGCAGTACTGGGGCGGCATGGGCTTCACCGCCGACAACCCTGTCTCCCAGATGTACCGCGACGGACGGCTCACCTCCATTGGCGGGGGCGCCGACGAGGTGATGCTGGGCATCCTCTGCAAGCTCGAGGGCACGCTGCCGGGCAGGGGTTGAGGGTGTTTCGCAAGATCCTCATCGCGAACAGCGGCGATCGAGCCGCGTGACCATGTTCAGCAAGATCCTCATTGCCAATCGCGGCGAGATCGCGTGCCGTGTGATCCGCACCGCGCATCGCATGGGTTTCGAGACGGTGGCGGTCTATAGCGATGCCGACGTCACGGCACCCCACGTGCGCCTGGCCGGTGAGGCCGTACACATCGGGCCGGCCGCCGCGCAGCAGTCCTACCTTCGAATCGACGGTCTGCTGGAGGCCGCAGCGCGCACGGGGGCCCAGGCGGTCCACCCCGGCTACGGCTTTCTGTCGGAGCGGGCCGACTTCGCCCAGGCCTGTGCCGATGCCGGGCTGATCTTCATCGGCCCGCCCCCCTCGGCCATCCGTGCCATGGGTGACAAAGCGCAGGCCAAGCGGCTGATGTTGGAAGCCGGCGTCCCCTGCGCAGCGGGCTACCTGGGCGAGGATCAGGCCGACGACGTGATGACGGCGCAAGCGCTGCGCATCGGCTTTCCCCTGCTGGTCAAGGCGGTGGCGGGTGGAGGCGGGCGCGGCATGCGGCTGGTGTACGGGCCGGCAGAGCTGCCGGCCGCCCTCGACGGCGCACGGCGCGAGGCCGAGGCCGCCTTTGGTGACGGCCGCCTCATGCTCGAGCGCCTGGTGCAGGCCGGCCGGCACATCGAGGTGCAGATATTGGCCGACGCCCACGGCCACGTGCTGCACCTGGGCGAACGCGACTGCAGCACGCAGCGGCGTCGGCAGAAGCTCATCGAGGAGACACACTCGCCCGTGGTCGGCGAAGCGCTGCGTGAGGCCCTGGGGGCCGATGCGGTGGCGGCCGCTCGAGCCGTGGGCTACGTCGGGGCCGGCACGGTGGAGTTCATCCTGGGCCCGGATGGTCGGCACCTCTTCCTGGAGATGAACACCCGCCTGCAGGTAGAGCACCCGGTGACCGAGTGCGTGACCGGTTTGGACCTGGTGGAGTGGCAACTGCGAGTGGCTGCAGGCGAGGCCTTGCCCATGCGCCAGTCCGACGTGCGCCTGGAGGGCCACGCCATTGAAGTGCGCCTGGTGACGGAAGACCCTTACGCCCCCGACGCGCCGTGGACCCCGCAAACCGGCGTGGTGGTGGGTTGGCAGCCGGCGCCCGCCCTGGCCGCGGCCGGCGGTGCCCTGCGTATCGACCACGCGCTGGCCGAGGGGCTGGTCATCGGCCCGCATTACGACGGCATGGTGGCCAAGTTCATCGCCCACGGGCGCACGCGCGGCGATGCGGTGCGCGTACTGGTGGGCGCGCTGGACGCCGCCCCCCTCTTCGGCCCCGGCCACAACGCGCGGCTGTTGCGCGACCTGCTGCTGCACCCCGCCTTCACTGACGGCTCACTCACCACGGGCACGCTGGACACCTGGGCCAACGGAGGCCACCCTCTGCTGCAACGCCCGCAGCCACCGGATCACCTGTGGCGCCTGGCCGCCGCCTTGCGGGCAGGTCCGGCTCCGGGCTTGCGGCCGGCGGGTCTGGCGGGCTTCGACCTGACCCTGCGCTGTGGCGACGAGACACGGCTGATGCGGGCCCCGATTCCAGGGGTGACGGTCCTGTCCCGCGAGGGCCTGCAGGTGAGCGCCTCGGTCGATGGCGTGACGGTGCAGGTCGCGGCCCATGCCACCGGGCGCGAAGTCTGGCTGGCCTGGCAGGGCCACATCTTCCGCTTCGAAGAGCCCTCGGCCGCACCCGCAGACGCCACACGCGTCGACGCCTCGCAGGTGCGCAGCCCCGTGGCCGGCACGGTGGGTCAGGTGATGGTCCAGCCAGGCGACCGCGTCAGCCCCGGGCAGGCGCTGGTGTCGGTGGAGGCCATGAAGATGCAGATCTGGCAGCACGCCACAACCGCCGGCACCGTGCAGTCGTTGGCTGCCGCAGCCGGCGCGCCCGTGGCCGCAGGCGCCCTGTTGGTGCAACTGGAGATAGACCCTTGAAGACCAGCGTGAACCTCGACCCCGACATCGCCATCCTCACCTGCGCCCTCACCGGCGTGCTGACCGACCCGACCCAGCACCCCGTACCGGTGACACCGGAGCAGATGGCTTCTGAGGCCCGCGATGCCTTCAATGCCGGGGCCAGCATCATGCACGTGCACCTGCGCCAGCAGACACCGGGCCGGGGGCACCTGCCCAGCTGGGACCCGGCCGTCGCCCAGGCGGTGGTGGACGCCATCCGCGATGCCTGCCCCGGCGTGGTGATCAACCTGACCACGGGCGTGGTGGGCCCGGACATAGCCGGCCCGCTGGCCTGCATCCGGCAAATCAGGCCCGAGATCGCCGCCTGCAACGCCGGCAGCCTGAACTACCTCAAGATCAAGGACAACGGGCAGTGGGCCTGGCCGCCCATGGTGTTTGACAACCCGGTGTCCAAGGTGCAAGCCTTCCTGGAGGTCATGCGCGAGACCGGCACCCACCCCGAGTTCGAATGCTTCGACGTCGGCATCGTCCGCAGTGTGGGCATGTATCTCAAGAACGGCCTGTTTGACGGCGTACCTGAGCTGAACTTCGTCATGGGCGTGGCCAGCGGCATGCCGTGCGACGCCGACCTGTTGGCACTGCTGCCGCGCTACGCGCCGCCCGAGGCCGTGTGGCAGACCACGCTGATCGGCCGCGCGGAGATCTGGCCGGTCCATCGCCGTACCGCTGAACTCGGCGGCATGCTGCGCACCGGCCTGGAAGACACCTTCTATCTGCCCGATGGTGCCCGCGCCTCGGGCAACGGGATGCTGGTGGAGGCCCTGGCCCGCGTCGCCCGCGAGACCGGCCGTCAGATCGCAAGTCCGGCCCAGGCACGGCAGCGGCTGGGTTTGCAGCCGGCGGGGTAAGGCGGCCGCCAAGGCGGGGGACGACAAGCGGGGGACAATCGCAGGGTCTTCCCGCGCCCCTGCCATGAGCACTCCTGCGACCCCCCCAGCCCATCAACACGACCCCGCGGCCGGCCTCCCAGCCGCAGCGGCGCCCGCCCCTTCGCCACGCTCTGCCCAGGAACAGGCCCGCTTCGAGACCGCGCTGATTGGACTTTTCGAGCACAAGATCGCCTTCAACCAGGTGCTGGGCCTGAAAGTGCTGTCGGTGCGCCCTGGCGATGTGCGGGCCCGCATCGCCATGAAGCCCGAACTGATCGGCAGCTACACCCACGGGCGCCTGCACGGTGGCGTCATTTCCTCGGTACTCGATGCGATGGGCGGGCTGGCGATCATGGTCGGCATCGCCGAGCGCCACCCTCATGACAATGCCCCGCAGGTGATGTCGCGTTTTGCCAAGATGGGCACCATCGACCTGCGCATCGACTTCCTGCGCCAGGGCATCGGCCAGCACTTCATCGCTTCGGCCGAAGTCACCCGACTGGGTGGGCGGGTTGCGTCCACCCAGATGCGTTTCGTCAACGACGAGGGCACGCTCATCGCCACGGGCGCCGCCTCCTTCATCGTGTCCTGATACCCCCGGGCCGCAGCAGGACGCCTGGGCTACGATCTCTCCTCGCAAGCACTTCCCCACCGTTGTCCCGGAGCCCTGCATGCAAGTCGTCTGCCTCGACCTGGAGGGCGTTCTCGTCCCTGAAATCTGGATCGCCTTTGCTGAGCGCACGGGGATCCCCGAGTTCCGCCGCACCACGCGTGATGAGCCGGACTACGGCAAGCTGATGCGATTTCGCATCGGCCTGCTGCGCGAGCGGGGGCTGAAACTGGCCGACATTCAGGCCGTGATCGCCGGCATGGCCCCGCTGGAGGGCGCCAAGGACTTTCTGGACGGCCTACGCTCGCAGTACCAAGTGATCATCCTGTCGGACACCTTCTACGAGTTCGCCGACCCGCTGATGCGCCAGTTGGGCCGCCCGACGCTCTTCTGCCACAAGCTGGAGATCGATGCTGATGGCTTCGTGGCCGACTACAAGCTGCGCCAGCCCGACCAGAAGCGCCACGCGGTCAATGCACTCAAGGGGCTGAACTTCCAGGTCATGGCCGCCGGCGATTCCTACAACGACACCGGCATGCTCGGCGCGGCCCACGCAGGCTTCTTCATCCACCCGCCGGCAAGCATCGTGGCGCAATTCCCGCAGTACCCGGTGCACCACGACTACACCAGCCTGCGCGCCTCCATCGACGGTGCGGCGCTGCGCCTGCGCACCGAGGGCGTGTAAGGCTGCCGCCCCCGAAGAGACCACACCCCACCTGCCAAAGACCATGAAGTTCCTGCAAACGCTGGCGCTGCTCTTGAGCCTCGCCACCGCCACCTCCGGGGCCTGGGCGCAGACTTGGCCGACGACCAAACCTATCCGCCTGGTGATCCCCTTCCCCGCGGGCGGGGCCACTGACATCATCGGCCGCCAGGTGGCGCAGAAGCTGTCCGTGGCGCTGGGCCAGCAGGTGGTGGTGGACAACAAGCCGGGTGCCGGCGGCGCCATCGGTTCGGACATCGTGGCCAAGGCGCCAGCTGACGGCTACACCTTGCTCATGGCCACCAGCTCCACGCACTCTATCGGGCCGGTGCTCAACCCCAAGATACCCTATGACGCGGTCAAGGACTTCGCGCCGGTGGCCCACATCGCCAATGCGCCCAGCGTGCTGGTGGTGGGGCAGAACTTCCCGGCCAACACGGCCCGCGAACTGATCGACCTGGTCAAGCGCAACCCGGGCCGCTACAACTTCGGCTCCAGCGGCATCGGCACCTACCCGCACCTGTCGGCCGAGATGTTCAAGTGGCGGGCAGGCGGACTGTTCGTCGTGCACATTCCTTACCGCGGCACGGGCCTGGTCATCACCGACCTCGTGGCCGGGCAGATCGCCTTCCTGATGGACAGCATCGTCTCGGCCCAGACCCACATCCGCAGCGGCAAGGTCAAGCCGCTGGCCGTCAGCGGCACCAAACGCTCGGCCACGCTGCCGAACGTGCCCACACTCAAGGAGGTGGGCGTGCCGGGCATGGAGTTTGGCAACTGGTTCGGCATGTTCGCACCTGCAGGCACCGCGCCCGAGGTGGTGGCCCGCTTGAACCGCGAGCTGAACGCCATGCTCAAGGCCTCGGACTTCGTGGAAGGCCTGGACAAGGTGGGTGCGGAGCCGGCAGGCGGCACGCCTGAACAGTTTGCCAAGACCTACCGCGACGAGTCCGAGGGCTGGAAGGCGCTGATCCAGCGCGCAGGCATCAAGCCGGAGTGAACGTCGGCCCCTGCCCAACGTCGCCATGCGTCGAGCCAGGCCTGGAGCCATGGAACCCAGACGTCCAGCAGGATGCTTACCAAGAGGCAAGGAAGTCGTACGCGCAGTGCTGAGCCCAACAGACCCTTAGACTCCAAGACCTTTCAAGCAGCACATCTCAGACCGACGACCGACCATGACCCAACAAGTTCCGTCTGATGACTCAGGCGACATAGACACCGATGCCATCCCCGCTGACATCCTTCAGGGGGTGGTGATCCCACCGAGACCTGCCGTACTGGCCGACTTGCAGTCGGAACTGCGCAAGGACGACCCCGACCAGCGCCGGATAGCGCGCCTGGCGATGGCCGACGTGGCATTGACCGCCGCGCTGCTCAAGGCGGTGAACTCGGCAGCGTTTTCGGTCAGCCGCCGGATCGAGTCCGTGGACCAGGCCCTGTCCATGTTGGGCCTGAAGCGGGTGGTAGCCATCATCACCGCGATCGTCCTCAGGCGCTACGTGAAGACGGACAGCCCCAACCTGACCCGCTTTTGGGACGTGGCTGCCAAGCGTTCCTATGCGGTCTCGAAGTTGGCACGCAAAGTCGGCGGGGTTGACGTCGACGCTGCCCAGGTGTTCGGCCTCTTCTGCGACGTGGGCATCCCGATACTGATGCAACGCTTCCCCGACTACCCTGCCACGCTCAAGCTTTGTGACCAGGAAGATCTGCTGCCGTTCACCGAGATCGAGCGCCGCATTCATGGCACGGACCATGCCTTCATCGGCTCCCTGATGGCCAAGAGCTGGGGGATTGCCCCCGCGGTGACGCAGGCCATCCGCTACTCCCACGACCCGATGGTGTTCCAGGACCCCAAGGTACCGGTGGCCAGCATCCGCCTGATCGCCTTCAACTTGGTCGCCGAACTCGCCATCCAGCGCTACAACGGCTTGCACGTGTCCAAGGAGTGGAACAAGGCTGGGGACGGAGCGATCGGTGCCCTGATGTTCAGCGAAGAAGACCTGGAGGAGTGGATCGAGGAGCTGACCGACGCATACGCGCAGGGTCTGGACTGAGGCCCTCAGCCCAACCAGCGCCGCGCGTTGCGGAACATCTGCATCCACGGGCTCAGGGCTGAGATCTCCCGGCCGCTCCAGCTCATCTGCACCTCGCGGAACACCCGCTCCGGGTGCGGCATCAT
>CAISJH010000162.1 GCA_903885585.1 uncultured beta proteobacterium | reverse complement strand
GTGTTCACCGAGACGAAGTACCCGTTCGCGACGCGTCCGCTGCACGAGTCCAAGCCACCCTTCAGGGTGCTGGAGCCCTACGCAGCCACCTTCCACTACATCTCGGAAGACGAAGCGAAGAAGGGCGTGAAACGCCGCACCACGGCCCAGGCGCTGGCGCTGTGCGGGGTGAAGCCCAAGGCGCCCTGAGCGCCCTGCCGGGAGGCAGCCCGCCAAGGCTCTCGAGCCCTTCCGGATTGATCTGCCTCAGCGGATGTTCACTCTGGCGTTGACGGTGTTCGTGGGCGTCTTACGCTGGGTGTGACCGGTCACGCACAGAGGCCCGTCGGATCTCTGGCCGCGTCATTCCACTCACGCAGAAAGGGCGTCCATGTTCCCTGAACACCGCGAGCTCATCAGCCAGCTCAAGACCACCGACCATCACTTCAAGACCCTGTTCGATCGCCACAACGCGCTCGACCAGAAGATCAAGAACATCGAGTCCCGCCTCGAGCCCGGCACGCTCGAAGAAGTCGAGACCCTCAAGAAGCAGAAGCTGCTGTTGAAGGACCAGCTCTACGCCGTCTTGCAGAAGGCGTCGCGGCCCGAGGCCACAGCTTCTGCGCGCTGACGGCGCGGGCCGGCTGTAACGGCCGCACTGGCGAAGCGGCGCAGGTTCAGCTCAAGCCCAGTAGCCGCATCGCGTTGTCCTTGAGGATGCCGGGCTTGACCTTGTCCTTGAAGCCGGCTTCATCGAAATCCTTCATCCAGCGCTCGGGCGTGATCAACGGGAAGTCGCTGCCAAAGAGCATGCGGTCCTTGAGCAGCGTGTTGGCGTACTGCACCAGCTGCGCGGGGAAGTACTTCGGGCTCCAGCCCGAGAGGTCGATCCAGATGTTGGGCTTGTGCAGCGCCAGGCTCAGCGCCTCGTCCTGCCAGGGCCAGCTGGGGTGGGCGATGACGATCTGCATGTCCGGGAAATCGATGGCCACGTCCTCCAGCAACATGGGGTTGCTGTTCTGCAGGCGAAGGCCCCCGCCGCAACGCATGCCCGAGCCGATGCCCGAGTGCCCGCTGTGAAAGATGGCCGGCAGCTTGTATTCGGCAATCACCTCGTACAGCGGCCAGGCCATGCGGTCATAGGGCAGAAAACCCTGCACGGTCGGGTGGAACTTGAAGCCGCGCACGCCTTGCTCTTCGATCAATCGACGCGCCTCGCGCGCCCCCATCTTGCCCTTGTGCGGATCGATGGAGCCAAAGGCGATCATCATGTCGGCGTTTTTCTTGGC
Source organism: uncultured beta proteobacterium (assembly GCA_903885585.1). Lineage (GTDB taxonomy): Bacteria > Pseudomonadota > Gammaproteobacteria > Burkholderiales > Burkholderiaceae_C > Rubrivivax. The sequence continues at coordinate 232 of CAISJH010000162.1, read as the reverse complement.
GGCTTCCGCGATCTCCTCGTTGGGGATGCGCCGGCGGCCCAACTGGCTCTCGCTGTCCACCGTGAACATCACCAAGCCGATCTTGCGCTCGCGGTAGTAAGCCACCGTCTCGTCGATGGTGGGCCGGCGGTTGGAGCCGAAGTACTTGTCGGCCGCGCGGTCGTACTCCTCACCGTAGTTGTCAAAGGGGTTCCAGCACGACACCTCGGCGTGGGTGTGGATGTCGATGGCG
>CAISJH010000161.1 GCA_903885585.1 uncultured beta proteobacterium | reverse complement strand
GCCCCGCTCCCGACCTCGTTCCAGGCCCAGAACAAGGCGAAGCCCAGCGCCGCCAGCGGCAAGGTGGCCACGCCCTGCGCCGTGGCCCAGGCGCGGGGCGAGCGGTCGGCGTGGCTGCGCAGCCAGTCGGCGTTGCGGATGGGGTACCAGGTCCAGCAGGCCACCGCGCCCACGGCCAGCAGGGCGCCCAGGGCGTAGCGGCTGAGGCCCTGGGCGGGGTCGGCTGGCGCTCCCGCCGCCGGCAGTGTGGCTGCCGCTTCGGCCTGCAGCCGGGCCAACTCCACATGGTTGACGCAGGCGATGCCGGCGGCGATGAGCAACAGCGAAGGCGCCAGCCGTCGCCAGGGCAGGCGCCCGTCCCGCAGGCGCACGGCCTGCGAGCCGCGCAGGTTGGAGACGATGGCAATCACCACCGGCAAGGTGCCGATGATCATGGTGGGCAGCGGCCCGCCCGCGCGCTGGATGGCCGCGGCCAGGAACAGGTAGTACAGCAGGTTGCCCACCACCGACAGCTTGAGCGCCTCGATCCAGTCGGCGCGCGTCAGTTGTGACAGGGCGGCGCGGTCCCACCAGGCCAGAGGCAGGGCGATGAGGCCGAAGGCCAGGTAGCGGGCGAAGGACTGCAGCGCCGCCGGGTAGTCCGGCAGCAACAGCGGCGCCACGAACACCAGCCCCCACATCAGGCCGGCCAGCAGGGCGAACAGGGTGCCGGAGATCAGCTGGGCGCGCGGCGTCAAGCGGCGAACCCCCGCGCGGTGCAGAGCGACGGCCTCGCTTGTGAGCAGGCTGGAACGCTCATGCCCTCGCGTGCTCCGGCACGGCCATGCGCTCCATCCAGTGCCGGGTCAGCGGGGTCAGGGGCTTGGCCAGGCGGCGCTCGTTGAGCAGGGCCCGGCCCAGCGCCCGCCGGCTGCCGCGCGCGCTGGCGGCCAGCAAGGTCTGGTCGATGAGGTCGCGCTGCGCATGGCTGCCGCCAAAGCGCTGCGCCCCGGCGCGCACGGGGTACAGGGTGTCGGCCGCGCCGTCGGCGTCGCCGCGCGTCAGCGCCAGCAGCGCGCGCATCAGCGGCAGGCCCACTTCGCGTGCCATCTTGTGGTTGGCGCGGCGGGCATCGTCTGCCGCCATGGCGCGCTGGGCGCAGCGCGCCAGCCAGGACTCGGCCCGCCCCACCTCACCGGCCATCAGCAGCGCGGCCATGGCGTGCACGTCGTTGAAGGCGTAGTAGCCAGCGTGAGCGTCTTCCAGCGGCCAGCCCTCGGCCAGCGCGCGCGAGGCGGCCTGCACGTCTTCGCCGAGCAGGTGCAGCCGCCAGAGCAGGGCCGCGGCGTCTACGCGCTGCAGCGTGATCTGCAGCGCGTCACCGCTCAATTGCCGATCGACGATGCGCAGCACGCCTGCGGTGTCCAGCCCCTCCAGGCGGAACAAGGCCTTGTGCCACCACAGGTGGCCGGCGAAGCCGTTGCCCTCGGCCCAGACGCCCTGGTGCTGCTGCAGCCACTTGGCCCCCTCATCGAAGCGGCCCTGCATCTCCATGACATGCGCCACGGCGTGCACCGCCCAGGGTACCTGCGGGTTGAGCTGCAGGGCGCGGCGGCCGGCCTCCTCGGCCTGGGGGTACAGGTTGCACTCCTCCAGGCCAAAGGCGTGCAGCGACAGTACGTAGGCGTACAGCGGGTCGGCCTCGTCCCACTCGGGCAGCGCGCGCGCGGCGCGCAGGCGCAGCCCGGCGGCGTCGCCGCGGTAGAAGTCCCACAGCTGGGCCCATTGCAGCGCCAGGGCGTCGCGCGGGTGGTCCAGGAGCAGTTCGTCCCAGGTGCGGCAGGCGGCGGCCCAGCGGCCGTCCAGCACCTGCTGCACGGCCTCCAGGTGCGCGCGCTCGCGGGGCGTGCAGCTGCGCTCCAGCGCGCGCGCCTGCGTCAGATGGCTGGCGGCCTCGTCCACCAGCCCCGGTTCGGTCAGACTGAGCAGAAAGCCCGCCTTCATCACATGCGGCAGGGCCCAGCCGGGGTCGGCCTGGGTGGCAGCGTCCAGATCGGCCAGCGGCGCGTCGTAAAAGGACATCATGCGCCACAGCGCGCGCTCGGCATGGTCGCGCGCGGCGTTGGACGCCGTGCCCGTGGGGTTGCCGCGCAGGTCGGGCGAATTCACGTGGGGGTTGTTCTCGGCGGCTGTGGCCAGGGCCGCGGCGTGGGCCGCATCTGCTCCCAGGCGCGGGCCAGGCGCATCACGCCGATGTCGTCGTGGCGCCGGCCCACGATCTGCAGCCCGATGGGCTGGCCGCCCGCGGTGACGCCGCAGTCGATGCTGGCGGCCGGCTGCTCGCTCATGTTGTAGGGCAGCGTGAACGGGATGTGTTCGAACGGGCGCGCGGGGTCGTTGATCGGGCTGGCCCAGTCCGCCGGGTAGCTGGACACCGGGTTGACGGGCGAGAGCACGAAGTCAAAGGGCTGGCAGGCCGCCACTGCGGCGTCGCGCAGCGCCGCCATCTGGCTGTAGCCCTGGAAGACCTCGGCCGCGGTGAGCGTCGCCCCGGTGGCCACCCACTGGCGGATGTAGGGCAGCACCTTGGCCTGGCGTTCCGCAGGCAAGGCGCTCATGTCCAGGTACGAGCGCATGCGCCAGAAGCGGTCCATGCCGTCGGCCATGGCGCGGGTGGAGAAGGGTCCCAGGGGCTCGATGATGGCACCGGCCGCCTCGAAGGCGCGCGCGGCGGCCTGCACCGCCGCCAGCGTTTCGGCGTCGGCGGGCAGTCCCCAGCCCGCCTCCAGCTGCAGGCCGATGCGCAGGCCGCGCAGCTCGATGCGCAGGTCGTCCCAGTCGATGCTGTGCGCCGGCAGGCTGGTGGTGTCGCGCCAGTCGGGCTGGGTCAGCGGGCGCATCATCAACGCGGCGTCGGTGACGGTGCGCGTCATCGGCCCGGCCACGCGCCCAGCATAGGGCGGCTTGATGGGGATGCGCCCGAGGCTGGGCTTCAGGCCGAACAGGCCGCACAGCCCGGCGGGCAGGCGGATGGAGCCGCCGATGTCGGTGCCCACGTGCAGCGGGCCGTAACCCGCTGCGGCGGCCGCCGCCGCCCCGGCGCTGCTGCCGCCGGGGTTCAGCGCCAGGTTCCAGGGGTTGCGCGACAGGTGGTGAAAGCTCGACAAACCCGAGGTCAGCATGCCGTAGTCGGGCATGGTGGTCTTGCCCAGCAGCACGCAGCCGGCCTCTCGCATGCGCGCCGCGGCCGGCGCATCCTCGGCCGCCGGCACCAGCTCCGTGGCGGCGGTGCCCGCAGGCAGGGGCACACCCTTGGTGGCGATGTTCTCCTTGAGCGTGAGCGGCACGCCGTCCAGCGGCGACCGCGACTGGCCCGCGCGCCAGCGGGCCTCGCTTTCGCGCGCCTGCCCCAGCGCGCCCTGGGGGTCGTAGGCGTAGAGCGCGCACAGCTGCGGCTCCCAGCGCGCGATGTGGGCGATCACCGCTTGGGTGACCTCCACGGGCGAGGCCTCGCCCGCGGCGTACAGGCGCGAGAGTTCCGCCGCGCTCAGCTCATGAAGTTCAGCCATGGCGGGCTCTCAACCCCAGCTCACCGCAGCCATGTCATTGGCAAAGATCGGCGAACTGTTCCAAAGGCCCTTCAGGCCCTTGCGGAACACCGCCACCTGGGCGGGGTTCCAGATCCAGGCGTTGACGGCGTCTTCGGCCAGCTGGCGCTGGATCTCACGCCACAGTCGCGCCTTCTCCTGGCCGTTGGAGGTGGCCGCCAGGGTGGACACCAGCCCGCGGAACTTGGCGCTGTCGTAGCCGAAGTAGTAGTTCGGGTCGGCGTAGGCGGTCGCGTAGTCCAGCGGCTCCACGTGGTTGATGATGGTCAGATCGAAGTTGCCCTTGAACGGGCCGCTCAGCCACTGCGCCCACTCCACGTTCTCGATCTTGGCGTTGATGCCCACCTTGGCCAGTTGCGCGGCGATGATCTCGCCGCCCTTGCGGGCGTAGGCCGGCGGCGGCAGCGTCAGCGTCAGGTTCAACGGGCCGTTGATGCCGGCCTCCTTCAGCAGGGCCCGCGCCTTGTCCGGGTTGTGCGGGTACATCCCGGTGAGGTCCTGGTAGCCGATGTCAGTGGGCGCGAAGTGGCTGCCGATGGGCTTGCCCAGGCCTTCCTGCGCGCCGTCGATGAAGGCCTTGCGGTCGATGGCGTGGGTGATGGCGCGGCGCACGCGCACGTCGTTCAGCGGTGCCTTGCGGTTGTTGATCGCCAGCACGCCCTTGCCCGCAGTGCTGCCCACTTCCACCGTGAAGCGCTTGTCGCCCTGGAACTGCTTGAGCGCCGTCAGCGCGCCGAAGCGCGGCATGCCGTCGATGTCACCGGCCAGCAACGCGGCCACCTGGGCGGCCGGGTCGTTGATGAAGCGGAAGGTCGCTTTCTTGATCTTGACCTTGGCCGCGTCGCGGTGGCCGTCCCACTTCACCAGCGTGACCGCGCTGCCCTTGGCCCAGTTCTCCAGCTTGTAGGGGCCGGTGCCCACGGGCTTGGTGGCCGCCGTGGCGGCGCTGTTGGGGTGCAGGATGACGGCGGTGTTCTCGCCCAGGCGGAAGGGCAGCGTGGAGTCGGCCTTGTCCAGCACCAGGATGACGGTGTGCTCGTCGTGCGCCACCACGCTGGAGATGTTGTCGAACACCGCCTTCTTGGCCTTGTTGGTGCTGCCCGGCGCCTTGGCACGCTCGAAGCTGAACTTCACCGTCTCGGCGGTCAGGGCTGACCCGTCGGAGAACTTCACGCCCTTGCGCAGCTTGAAGGTGTAGGTCTTGCCATCCGGCGTGTGGCCCCAGGTCTCGGCCAGCAGCGGCGTGACCGCGCCGTCCACGTTGATCTTGGTGAGGCCTTCGAACACGTTGTAGTGCACGATCTCGCCAATGGCCGCCGAGGGCGCGGTGGTGGGGTCCAGCCCAGGCGGCTCCAGCACCATGGCAATCGTCACGTTGTCCTTGCGTGACTGGGCCAGCGCCTCGGGCAGGGCGCCTGCCATTGGCAGGCCGGCGATCAGGGTGTTGAGGTGGCGGCGGGACAGATCCATGGCAGGTCTCCTTCAAGGATGTGGGCGGGAGGAACTTCAGGCTGATTTTGCGACGGCTGCGCGGGCGGGCGGCACCAGGCCGGGCACGGCCGCCAGCAGGCGTTGCGTGTAGGGGTGTTCAGGGCGCTGGAACAGGCGCGCGGGCGGCCCCTGCTCGACGATGCGGCCGGCCTGCAGCACCACCACCTCGTCGCACACCAGGTCCACCACGCTCAGGTCGTGGCTGATGAAGAGGTAGGTCACGCCGAACTGGTCCTGCAGGTCCTGCATCAGGTTCAGCACCTGGGCCTGCACCGAGACGTCCAGCGCGCTCACGGGCTCGTCGGCCACGATGAGCTTGGGCCGGGTGATCAGCGCCCGGGCGATCGCAACGCGCTGGCGCTGGCCGCCGGAGAACTCGTGCGGGTACTTGGCCAGGTCCGCGGCGCGCAGGCCCACGGCCTCCAGCGCCTCAGCCGCACGCGCGCGCTGCTCGGTGCGCGAGGCACCGTGCAGCACGGCCAGCGGCTCGGCCACGGTCTGCCCCACGGTGCGGCGCGGGTCCAGAGAGCCGTAGGGGTCCTGGAACACCATCTGCACCTTGGAGCGTGTGCGGCGCAGCTCGGCGGGCGACAGGGTGTTCAGGTCCTGGCCGTCCAGGATGACGCGGCCGTGGGTGGGCGCCTCCAGGGCCATCACCAGCCGCGCCAGCGTGCTCTTGCCCGAGCCCGACTCGCCCACGATGCCCAGGCTGCGCCCGGGTTGCAGGGTGAAACTCACATCGTCCAGCGCCTGCACCACCGGTGCGGCCGACAGCAGGTGCTCGCGCGGCAGGCGGTACTGCTTGCTGACGTGGTCGATGACCAGCAGGGGTTCGGTCATGCCGACGCCTCTTGCCGCGTGGCTTGGTCCAGGGTGTCGGCCTTCACGCACCGCGCAAAGTGACCGGGTGCCACTTCCACATTCGGCGGGTCCGCCGCGCGGCAGCGCGCCTCGGCCAGGCTGCAGCGCTCGGCAAAGGGGCAGCCAGTGGGCATGTCGGCCAGCTCCGGCACCTTGCCCGGGATGGTGGACAGCCGCGTGCCGCGCGGCAGCCCGATGCGCGGCCGAGCCGAGAACAGACCGCGTGTGTAGGGGTGGGCCAGGCGAGCGAAGACCTCGGCCGTGGCACCGCTTTCCACCACGGTGCCGGCGTACATCACCAGCATACGACGCACCGTCTGCGCCATCACGCCCAGGTCGTGGCTGATCAGCAGCAGGCCCATGCCGTCCTCGGCCACCAGCTCGGCGATCAGGTCCAGCACCTCGCGCTGGATGGTCACGTCCAGCGCGGTGGTGGGCTCGTCGGCGATCAGCAGGTCCGGCCCGCAGGCCAGCGCGATGGCGATCACCACGCGCTGGCGCTGGCCGCCCGAGAGCTGGTGCGGGTAGGCGTCCAGGCGCTGCGCGGCCTGCGGCAGCTGCACCCGCTCCAGCAGGCGCAGCGCCTCGGCTCTGGCCTCGCGGGCGCTGATCTTGCGGTGCAGCCGCAGCGACTCGGCGATCTGCCGCCCGATGGTGTGCAGCGGGTTGAGCGCCGTCATCGGCTCCTGGAACACCATGCCCATCTTTGCGCCGCGCAAGGCGCACAGCGCGGCCTCGTCCAGCGTGGTGAGCTCCTGTCCGGCCAGGCGGATGGACCCCGTGACCTGCGCGCCCTCGGGCAGCAGGCCCATCAGGGCCAGGGCCGTGATGGACTTGCCGCAGCCCGATTCGCCGATCAGGCCCATGGAGTCGCCCCGCGCCATGGAGAACGAGATGCCCCTCAGCGCATCGGCCGGGCCGCGGCTGGTCTGCAGGGTGACGCGCAGGTCGGTGACGGTGAGCAGGTCCACCCCGTGACGATAACCTCGAAACCCGCCGAAATTCGGTCTGAAGCCTGACCGAATCGAACCCGCGCCAACCCGACTCGCTTGGTGGTGCGCCGGGGCATGGCATCCGTCGCGCTGGCCTCGCTGCCTGGGCAATCATTGCCTGGGCAATTGATAAGATGGGTCGCACTCGACACTTCACCGCCCGCGTCATGCCTGGCACGCCCCCGGGGCTGGACCCCGCCCCGCCGCAGCCGCCCCACGCACCTCAGGGGCCTGCCACGGCACCCTTCTACGACGGCCAGCGCTACGACGCCACCGACAGCGTGGGCTATCGCCTGTTTCGCGTGGTCACGGCCATGCGGCGCGAGATCGACCTTCGCATGGCCCAGCACGGCTTGACCGATGCGCAGTGGCGTCCGCTGTGGCTGCTCAAGATCGGCCGCGCCAGCAGTCCGCAGGAGCTGGCAAGGGAGCTCGACATTGACGGCGGCGCGGTGACCCGCATGCTGGACCGCCTGGAGTCCAAGGGGCTGATGGAGCGGGTGCGCTCGCAGACCGATCGCCGCATGGTGATGCTGCAGCTCACCCCCGGCGGGGAGGCCGCGGTGCAGGCCGTGCCGCAGGTGCTGGCCGAGGTCAACAACCAGTTTCTTCAAGGCTTCAGCGAGGACGAGTGGCTGCAGTTGCGCGGCTTGCTCGGGCGGATGGCGGACAACGCGGGCACATCTACGGCTGGCAGGAGCGTGCAGCTGTGAACAACCTGCGCGTGGCTGGCTTGGGCGCCGCCGTGGCGCTGTGCGGTGCGGCCCTGCTGCTGGCCGCCTGCGCCGCCCCTGGACCCATGCCCCCGGGGCGGACGCTGGCCGACCCGGTGCAATGGGGGGCCACACCGGTCAGACCGGTCACAGCCCCCGTGCCCGCCGGTGCCCTTGCGGCTTCTGTGCCGGGCGCCGTGTCCGAATCGACCTTGCCGGACGGCGCCTACCCCTGGCCTGCAGCCCGCTGGTGGGCCACCTACGGCGACACCCAGCTGGACCGTCTGGTCGATCTGGCGCTGTCGGCCCAGCCCACTCTGGCCCAGGCCCAGGCGCGCATCGAGCAGGCCCGCGCCGCCGTGGCGGCCACCGAGGCGGCGCACGGCCCCCAGGTCGCGCTCTCGGCCGACGTCACTGGCCAGCGCTTCTCCCGCAACGGCCTGGTGCCGCCGGCGGTGGCCGGCACGAACCGCTGGACCGCCGGGGCGCAGCTGGGTGCGCACTGGGAGCTGGACCTCTTCGGCCGCCAGCGCGCCCAGGTGGAGGCGGCCATCGGCCGCCAGCGTGCTGCGCAGGTCGAGGGCCAGGCCGCCCGCGTGTTGCTGGCCAGCCAGGTGGTGTCGGCCTACCTGGAGCTCGCCCGCCTCATGGCCCAGCAGCAGGCGGCAGACACCGCGGTGCATCTGCGGGAGCAGGCCCTCACCCTGGCCCGCCAGCGCCTGGAGGCCGGGTTGGACCGGGCCGACGAGCTGCGCCGCGCCCAGGCGGCGCTGGCCCAGGCGCAGCGCGAGCACGCGCAGCTGGCCGAAGCGGCTGTGCGGGCCCGCCACGCCCTGGCCGAGCTCGCCGGGCAGGGGCCGCGCGCCTTGGCTGCGCTGGCGCCGGTGCTGCCTGACCGCGCTGCATCTGCCCTGCCCGAGACCCTGCCCGCCGACCTGGTGGGACGGCGCGCCGACCTGGTGGCGCAGCGCTGGCGTGTGGAGGCGGCCTGGCGCGATATCGACGTGGCGCGCGCCGAGTTTCATCCCAACCTCAACCTGATGGGCTTCCTGGGCTTGTCCAGCCTGGGGTTGGACCGTTTTCTGCAGGCGGGCTCG
>CAISJH010000160.1 GCA_903885585.1 uncultured beta proteobacterium | reverse complement strand
CTGGATGGCCAGGGTCTCGCGTTGCTCCAGTTGCTGGGCCAGCGACACCCCCTTGCGGCTGTTCTCGTTCTGGTCTCGGAAGTAGGTCTCGAGGAACTTCTCGAACTCGTTGAGCACGGTCTGGAAGACGCGCCGGCCCGTATCGGGATAGGCCTCCACCACCTGCACGATACGCTTGATCTCCAGGCCGAGCAGGTCATCCTCGGCCGTGGCTTCGGTGCCGAACCCCATGACGCAGGCACCCATGCGATCGATGAGCTTGCGGGCTGGGTGGTCGAGCGTGGCAAAGAAGTCCGGCTCGGTGACCGCCACGCGCAGCACCGGCATCTGCAACCGCGCAAACCAAACCCGCATCGCCGAGGGCAAGCGATCTTCGGTCAGGATGCTCTGGAACAGCAAGGCCACGATCTCGATGGTGGTTCGCTCCTCCTGGGTGGCCGCCGCGCGCTTGAGGTCCTGCCTCTGCAGCTCGATCTCCTGCATCAGCACAGGCGCGGTGTACAAGGCCGACACCTGAGCCTGAGCGCCGGGACGGGCCACCCAGGCACCCTGGGCCGCATTCATGGCCTGCGCGAGGCCAGGCGACACCATGGGCTGGCGGACGGTGGCCTTGAAGTCGCCAGCGCCCTCGGCGTCTGCAGCGCCACCAGCCACGAGGCCGCCCAGACGGTCGAGCAGGGCCTGTGCACGCTGATCGGGAGTGGCCATGGGCACGGGGGGCGTCAGGGCTGCCAAATCGCTCCAACCCGCGGCGTCCGCAAGCGGACCTCCCGCAGCACGCCCAGAACCGCCCAGCGCCGGCCCATTACCGGAAACAGTCCCCTGCGAAGAATCAGTGGCCGCACCGGTGGGGCCCACGACCGGGCCACCCTTGGTGCGCCGGATCAGGGGCCGCAGGTCGATCTCGGGCATCACGCCCTGATCGATCAGCCAGCGGTTGGCCTCGTGGTAGGCCTCCTCCATCAGGAGGGCGAATTCCTCGTGCAGGATGGGCTGCAGATCGCGCCAGAAATCCATCGAAAAGCCACAGGCCTTCCAAGCTTCAACGGCCATGCGCGCCACCACATGCACCAGCAGAAGGTCGCGTTCGTCGAGCTCGGCTCGGCGTTCCAGCATCAGGACCCGCGAGCGCAGGTCGTTGAACTCCCAACTGACGCGATCCATGACCGCCAGCGCGAGCCGCGATGACAGGATCTCGTACTCGATGGTGGAGTCGTCCACCAGGGTGAAATCCGTGTCAGAACTCTCGACGGACCGCGCCAGCCTGTCCACCTTGGCCAGCTGGGGCAAGGCCCGCGCAAACCGCGTGGCAGCGCCGAACTCCATGGTGTTGCGCAGGTCGTCGCGCATGTGCTGGAGCCAGGCCGGCAGACCAGCGCTCAAGACCCGGACGGCCTCGGATCGCTGCTGACCCAACGGATACGCAGCCGGCTTGAAGAGCTGATCCTTTGCACCCTCCAGCGCCTTGTCGACCAGCGCCGGCAGGCCGGCTTCAAGTTGCCGGGCAAAGCCCTGGCGCACTTGCTCGGCGAGGTTCTCCAGCGCGCGCGGGCTCGTCATGGGCGGCGACAAGACGGAGCAGTCAGGCGGTACGCACCTACACCGCCGCCCCCGCATTGGGGTCGTTGGGGTCACGCTCCTTGCCCGGAGCGGCCTTGACCAGGTCTTCGCGCTTGACGCCGAGCCACATCGCAATGCCCGCTGCCACGAAGATCGAGGAATAGATGCCGAACAGAATGCCGATGGTCAGCGCCACCGAGAAGTGGTGCAGCGTGGGCCCGCCAAAGATCAGCATCGACAGCACCATGATCTGGGTGGAGCCGTGGGTGATGATGGTACGGCTGGTGGTGCTGGTGATGGCGTGATCGATCACCTCGGGGGTGCTCATCTTGCGCATCTTGCGGAAGGTCTCGCGGATACGGTCGAAGATCACGACCGACTCGTTGACCGAGTAGCCCAGGACGGCCAACACCGCCGCCAGCACGGCCAGCGAGAACTCCCATTGGAAGAAGGCTAAAAAGCCCAGAATGATCACCACG
>CAISJH010000159.1 GCA_903885585.1 uncultured beta proteobacterium | reverse complement strand
TACCACGCCACCAAGCGCAACCAGGTCGCCAAGCCGGTGAAGGTGGACAGCCGCATCGCGCTGGCGCGCACCGAAGCCGACCTGCAGCCCTACTTCGAGGTCTACGCCCATTCCCTGCAGCGCTGGGGCCGTGCAGGCCCCTGGCCTTATCCGCGACAGCTCTTTCTCGACTTGTTGCACAGTCCCGCCGTCCGCATCTGGACCCACCATGTGCAGGGCCGCTTGGCCTGCGCGGTGGTGATCCTGGAGTGCCGCCACCAGGCGCTGTATTGGCAGGGCGTGTCACGCATCGACGAGGACCAGAAGCCGGCCCACCCGATGGTGCGGCTGATGGACACCGTCATCCAGGACCTTTGCGCGCGAGGCGTGCCGGTGCTGAACCTGGGTGCGAGTGAGGGGCTGCCGCAGGTGCGGCGCTTCAAGGAGGAGTTCGGCGCCCGCCCCACGGCCTACAGCACCTTGCTATGGGAGTCTGGCGCCTGGCGCTGGCTGCAGGTGCTGCGTGCAAGAGGGATCGGCCGCCGCTGAATCTCGCGTCTGAGTCGGACGTGCGGGTTGGGCGTGTGACTTGGATGTGCAAGGCGGACCTGTGAAGGGCCTGCGTGAACTGCGCGGCCCCGCCCGGGATAATCCTCGGGTCGCCCGTCAGGGCCCTGGCAGTGCAGGGCAGGTGGGGTCGGCGAGAAGACACAAGCATGAGCGGTGATGTACCGTCAGCAAGGGGCACAGATGGCTGAAGTGGACTGGGACGAGCGGGCCCGGCGAGGGGTGGGTCTGCAGTCGGTGATCGACCCCGGCGACCGCAACGGCCTGAAGAACGGCCTGATCGACCGCATCCAGTGGGGTGTGGTGCAGCCCTGGGCGCAAGGTCGCCGCGAGGTGCTGGACTACGGCTGCGGCATCGGCCGCTTTGCCCGGCGCATCACCGACGCGGGCGCCGCCTACTGTGGTGTGGACACCTCCGCAGCCATGATCGAGGCGGCGCGGCGCGCCCACCCGGCCGGCCGGGCCACTTTTGAACACGCGCCGAGCTTGCCGCTGCCGCTGGACACCGGCCGCTTCGACGGCTGCCTGACGGTGGGGGTGCTGCAATGCCTGACCACGGCCGACGGCCAGGCGCTGAAGGCTGCGGTGGCCGAGCTGGCGCGTGTGCTGCAGGCCGGCGGTGAGCTGCTGATGATCGAGCAGGCCAGCGCCTCGGGCCGGCATTCCGGCTCGGTCAGCCACAGCACCTCCGAGCAGGACTACCTGGACGCGCTGGCACCGCACTTCGAGGTGCTGGAGCTGCAGCGCATCCGCCTGGCCACGCTCACGCGGCCCAGCGCCGCCTACCTGCGTTGGGGGGCAGCCTGGCCGGCGCGCGGGGCCGTGGAAGGCTGGCTGGCCCGCCGGGAGCACGCCAGGGCGCGCACGGCCGACGCTTCAGCGCTGCAGGCCCAGGTTTACCACGACGTGGCCATCCGCGCGGCGCGGCGCGGCTGACGGCGCTTGGATCGTCGAGGCCAGCTCTCGATCCGCTCTGCCACGCCTTCCTCAGCTCCCCGCCTGCAAGAACTGATGGCCCCCCGCCAGAACACTCGCATGGACGACCGTCCGGAAGCAGGTCCCGTGCTCGTCGTCGGCCCGCACTCGGTGCATGTGCGCCGCTTTGTTGCGGGCCTGTGCGACGCGGGCCGCGATGTGGTGTTGGTGACCAACGCTCCTGAGCCACTGCTGTCCCACGAGCGGCTGCGCGAACAAGTCCACTTGAGCCTGCGGGTCCTGGCCTGGCGCACGCCGCAGCGTCTGCGCGAGTTGATCGAGCGCTGGCGGCCCACGGTGGTGCACGTCCACCAGGCCGATGCCACGGCCTGGCATGCGGTGCGGGCGGCGCGACCCACGGGCGTGCCGGTGGTGCTGACGCTCTGGGGCTCCGACGTGCTGAGCCTGCCCCACCGCGGCTGGTGGCAGCGCGCGATGGTGCGCCATGCGCTGCGGGGCGCGGCGGCCTGGACGGCCGACGCGCAGGTGCTGCTGCGGGCCGCTCAGGCGATTGCCGGTGCCGATGCGCCGCCCTGGCGGGCGTGGATTCCGCTGGGCATCGACGAGCCGCCCATCGACCCGTCGCTTCAAGGCGGTGCCGTGGCCCGCGAGCGCCGCATCCTGTCGTGCCGGCTGCACAAGCCGCTGTACCGCATCGAGGCCATCGTGCGTGCTTTTGCACAGGTGGCGCCGCAGCTGCCCGGCTGGGTGCTGGAGGTGGCCGCTGCGGGGGAGCAGACGCCGGCGCTGCGCGCGCTGGCGCAGACGCTGGGCGTGGCCGACCGGGTGGAGTTCACCGGCATGCTCGACGCCCCCCAGCTGGCGCAGGCCTATCGCCGCAGCGCGCTGTTCGTCAGCGTGCCGGAGTCCGACGGCACCTCGGTGAGCCTGCTCGAAGCCATGGCCGCAGGATGCCTGCCGGTGCTGGCCGACCTGCCGGCCAACCGCGAGTGGGTGCGCGACGGGGAGAATGGGCTCATCGTCGAGGAGGGGGCTGCCGCAGGGGCCGGTCTGACCTTCCGCACGTCAGCAGTGGGAGCCCAGCCAGCAAATTCGTCCGCAGGGGCCCTAGAGGCGCCCGCTGCAGGCCTGGTGGACGCGCTGGCCCACGCCCTGGTGCGCGGGGCGCGCTGGTGGGCCGAGGGCGGCTGGGACGCGAGCGGCCGGCCCCTGAACGAAGCCCTGATCGCCGAGCGCGCCACGCTGCGGGCCAACATCCAGCAGTTCCTGGCGCTGCATGCCCGCGTAACTTCGCCCCAACGCCCCATCGTCCACCTCACCACCGTCCACCCGCGCGACGACATCCGCATCTTCCGCAAGGAATGCGTCTCGCTGGCCCAGGCCGGTTACGAGGTGGTGCAGATCGTCGGCGACGGGCTGGGCGCCGCCCAGGTGCAGGGCGTGCGCATCCTCGACCTCGGCCCCCGGCCTGCCGGGCGCCTGGCGCGCATGCGC
>CAISJH010000158.1 GCA_903885585.1 uncultured beta proteobacterium | reverse complement strand
TCAAAGCGGCGGGCGTGCACCTTGGGCATCACCTGCATCAGGCCTTGAGCACCGGCCGCGCTCTGGCTGAAGGGATGCAGGCTGCTCTCGGTGGCCATCACCGCCAGGATCATGGTGGGCTGCAGCTTGAGCTTCGGGCCCACCAGGTGCGCCTCTCGTACCAGGGCAGCCACCGGCTCGGGCGCCACCTTGTACGTGCCGGCGAGCCACCGCGCCATGCGCGCCTGCCCAGGTGGCAGCGTAGCGGGGTCGATGGCCGTCGCGCGATCGGCAGCCTGGGGGTCGGCGGCCAGCACCACGTCATCAAAGGACCGTCGCTCCAGCCAGGACAGCAGGCTCTCCTCGGCTGACACCCTCCACGAAGGCATCAGCAGCAAGGCCACCGCACCCCCGGCCGTCAACAGCCCCAGCACGACCAGCGCGTGGCGCAAGACAGGCAGGAGAAACTGCAGGAACAGCGGGCGAGAGGCGGGCACGACCGCATTGTGCGTTCCGTGCGGTCCGTTCAGACGGACGCCATCAGCCCTCGTGCCCGCAAGACCCGCAGGCTCAAAGCGAGGCAGGCACCAGCCGGCCCTTGGCCCAGGCCCAGGCTGCCAATCCCACCAGCATAAGAGCGGCCGAGGCCAGAGCCAGCCCCAGTGAAGAGTGCATGACCAGCGGCGCCAGCACACCGGCCACCAGGCCGTTCAACACCGCAGAGATGAATGACTGGACCGACGAAGCCATGCCGCGCCGCTCGGGCACCAGGTCCAGCAGCAGCAGGGTGACCGACGGTGTCATCACCGACCATCCGAAGGAGTACACCGCCACCGGCCACAGCGCCCAGCCCGGGTGCGGCGGTAGCACCGCGCTCAGCAGCACGTTCAAGGTCGAGATGCCCAGCATGATCAGAAAGCCCAGGCGGATTTGCGCCGCCGGCCGGATGCGCCCGGCCAGCCGCCCGCTCAACCAGGCCCCGGACATGATGCCGCCCACGCTCAGCGTGAAGAACCAGAAGAAGTCGGTCGGTGCCAACTGCAGCAAGTCGCCCAGCCACACCGGGGCCGAGAGCACGTAGAGGAACATGCCGTTGAAAGGCAGACTGCTGGCCAAGGCCAGCGCCAGAAATCGTGCGCTGGCCCCCATCTGCCAGTAGCCGCGCATCAGATGCGCCACGTGCAGCGGCTGCCGCTGGCTGATGTGCAGAGACTCCGGCAGCTGCCGCCACATCACCGTGCACAGTACGGCGCCCACCAGCGCGAGAAACCAGAACACCGAAGGCCAGCCCAGGAAGACGAACAACCAGCCCCCCACCAAAGGTGCCACGGCCGGTGCCACGCCGAAGAAGATGGTCACCTGGGACATCACCCGCTGGGCCTGCGCAGGCGCAAAGAGATCGCGGATCACCGCGCGGCCGATCACCATGCCACCGCCAGCGGACAAGCCCTGCACCGTGCGCCAGAAGAGCAACCAGCCGATGGAGGGGCTGAGAGCGCAGCCCACCGAGGCGATCGTGAACACCACCATCGCCACCAGCACCACCGGGCGGCGCCCGAGACTGTCAGACAGCGCGCCGTGGAACAGGTTCATCACGGCAAACCCGAACAGATAGGTCGACAGGGTCTGCTGCATCTGCACGGCCGAGGCCGACAGGTCCACCGCCATGCCGGGAAAGGCCGGCAGGTAGGTGTCGATGGCAAACGGGCCGAGCGAACTGAGGCTGGCCAGCAGCAGCGCCAGGGTCCAGCGACGGCCGCGCCAGAGAGTCGCGGCTTCGGGATGCATGGTGGGGGAGTCCTGGGGTTGCCGGGCTGCGCACGGGCTCTCTGTGCAGGCCGCCGTGATGAATAAAGTGTGAAGCAGACCGATAGGCCGGATTCTGTGCGCCAACGCGCCTTTCAGCGCCTCGGCGTGACCGCCATTCCTCTGGGCCGGGGGTCACCCCACCGGCTCGGTGCCACCTACCCGCCGGCTCCGCGGAGCCACGTCAACGCCGGCCTACTTGGTGTTGCTGCGCGCAGAGATTGCCCGTTTCACCCGCGCCGGGTTGCCCCGCCGCGACTCGTCTCTGTTGCTCTGATCCTCACCTCGCGGTGGAGAGCCGTTAGCTCCTGCGCTGCCCTGTGCAGTCCGGACCTTCCTCCAGCGCCGGGTTTCCCCGATCGCGCCAGCGGCGGTCTGGCCTGCTTCACGTCTGCATTGTCCCATCCACGAAAGGCCTCCGCTTGCCTGGCGGCCCCGCAGACGTGACAAGGGGCCCCGAAAGGCCCCTTGGCGTGAAGTCAGCAACTGCTCACTTTGAGCTCTGCAGCACGCGGATGCGGTCTTCGATGGGCGGGTGGCTGGAGAACAGCGCCATCAGGCCGCTCGGCTTGCTGGAGATGCCCATGTTCTGCACCGTCTGCGGCAAGGCGCCCGGCTCCAGGCCGCCCAGGCGGGCCAAGGCGTTGATCATCGGCTGCTTGCGGCCCATCAACTGCGCCGCGCCGGCGTCGGCACGGTACTCGCGCTGACGAGAGAACCAGGCCACGATCACGGCCGCCACCAGCCCCAGCACGATGTCCATGACGATGGTGGTGATGTAGTAACCAATGCCCACACCGTCCCGATCGTTCTTCAGGATCACCTTGTCGACAAAGTAGCCCACCACGCGGGAGATGAAGACCACGAAGGTGTTCATCACGCCCTGGATCAGCGTCATGGTCACCATGTCGCCGTTGGCCACGTGCGCCACCTCGTGGCCGATCACGGCCTCGACCTCTTCCTTGGTCATGTTCTGCAGCAACCCGGTGGACACCGCCACAAGCGCCGAGTTCGTGAACGCGCCGGTGGCAAAGGCATTCGGCTCGCCCTCGTACAGCGCCACGTCAGGCATGCCGATGCCGGCCTTGGTGGAGAAGTTGCGCACCGTGCCCACGATCCAGCGGTGCGTGGGGTCGGCAGAGTCGTTGATGATGACCGCGCCCGTGCTCCACTTGGCCATGGGCTTGCTGATCAGCAGCGAGATGATCGCGCCACCAAAGCCCATCAACAGCGAGAACCCGAGCAACATACCCAGGTTGAGGCCGTTGGAGGTGAGGAACTTGTTGACCCCCAGCAGGCTTGCGGTGATGCCCAGCACCAACATCACGGCCAGGTTGGTCAGGATGAACAGGACGATGCGTTTCATGGCGAAGACCGCGGCGGGCGCGGCACAGGGGTTGACGACAAGGTGAGATGTTAGGGCCGGGGTGCCAAATTCAAGTTGCGGGGGCCCGGCATACCCCCGCCACCGTCAGGGAGGCGAGCCGGAGCCGGCATCCGCCGGGCGCTTGGCTGCGGCCGGGCGGCGCCGCCGGGGCTTGCGCGCCGGCTTGGCCTGCGCACCTGGTGACTCTGCGGCCATATCTTGGGACGGTGCGGGTGCGGGAGCGGGTACGGGCTGAGCCGCTACCGGCACCGCTGCCCGTTCGACCAACGGCTCAGGCACGGCTTGTGGCGCTTCCGCCTGTGCGGTCGTACCTGACACGTCCTCCGCCTGCGGCTTGCGCCTGCCGCCGCGTGAGCGAGCCCGGCCGGGCCGTGTCTCAGCGGGTGCGGCTGCCGGCACAGGCCGTGCCTCGGGCGCAGGCTCCGCCACCGGCGCCTCATGCATGGCGTCGGAATCTGAAGCGATGTGCGGGGCCTCCAGAAGGACCAGTGCCGGCTCCAGGGCCTTACGCTGTGCGCGTCCACGGTCACGGCCTGCACCGCGGCCTTCGGCCTGCACCTCGGCCTGAACATCGGTGCGAACCTCGGTGCGCAGGTCGCCACGGCCCGCGCCGCGGCCTTGACGGCGGGACTCGCCGCGTCCGTCACCCCTGCTCTCAGCTCTGCTCTCACCCCGAGCTTCCCCTCGACCGTCGCCTCGGCCATTCCCACGACCCTCGGCGCGCCCGTCGCCTCTGCCCGCAGGCTTGGCCTTGCGGTGCTCCATGACCTCATAGTCGTCATAGACCGCACGCGTCTCGTCACCTGTCTTGCCTTGCTGGCCCACACCGATCACGCGGCAGCCCTTCTCCCGCAGGCGGCTCACCAGGGGGGCGAAGTCGGAGTCGGACGACGCGATCACCACCACGTCGGGCCGCTCGGCCAGCGTGAGGTCGATGGCATCCACGGCCAGCGCGATGTCGGTGGAGTTCTTGCCTGCGGCCAGGTTCACCATGGGCCGGATAGACAGGCGCTTGAAGGCCGTCTGGTGCTTGACCGCGGACTCCGCCGTGCAATAGGCCCGGCGCACATGCGGCCCGCCAAAGTGTTTGCCGACCCAGGCGACAGCCTGCTCGATCACGTCCAACGACACGTTGTCCGCGTCGATCAGCAGCATCACCTTGTCCTGCGTCATTGCAGCTTCCAGTTCAGGGTCTCACCGCCGCGCAGCGGCTTGATGACCGCCTCACCAAAGGGCAGGGTCTCGGGCAGGGCCCAGGGCTCGCGCTTGAGCGTGACCACATCCTCGTTGGGCGGCAGGCCGTAGAAGGCCGGGCCGTGCAGGCTGGCAAAGCCCTCCAGCCGATGCAGCGCACCGGCCGCCTCGAAGGCCTCGGCATACAGCTCCAGCGCCGCCGGGGCCGTGAAGCAGCCGGCGCCGCACACCGACTGCTCCTTCAGCGCCGCAGCGTGCGGTGCGCTGTCGGTGCCGAGAAAGAAGCGCGGGCTGCCCGAGGTAGCTGCGTCCACGAGCGCCTGGCGGTGCACCTCGCGTTTGAGCACGGGCAGGCAGTAGTAGTGCGGCCGCATCCCACCGATGAAGAGGGCGTTGCGGTTGTAGAGCAGGTGGTGGGCCGTGATGGTGGCGGCGGTGCGCTCGTCACTGCCGGCCACGTACTGCGCCGCCTCGCGCGTGGTGATGTGCTCGAACACCACTTTCAGTTCGGGAAAGTCGCGCCGCAGCGGCTGCATCACGCGGTCGATGAAAACGGCCTCGCGGTCGAAGAGGTCGATATCGGCATCGGTCACCTCGCCATGCACCAGCAGCAACAGGCCCTCGCGCTGCATCGCCTCCAGCGTGGCGTAGGTCCGGCGGACATCGGTGACGCCGGCGTCGCTGTTGGTCGTCGCCCCAGCCGGATAGAGCTTGAGCGCCACCACGCCGGCCTCGCGCGCACGGCGGATCTCCTCAGGTGGGGTGTTGTCGGTGAGGTACAGCGTCATCAAGGGCTCGAAGCGCAGACCGGCGGGCACTGCCGCCAGGATGCGCTCCCGATAGGCCACAGCTTGCGCTGCAGTCGTCACCGGCGGCTTGAGATTGGGCATGATGATGGCGCGGCCGAACTGACGCGCCGTGTGCGGCACCACGGCCGCCATGGGCGCACCATCGCGCACGTGCAGGTGCCAGTCGTCGGGACGCTTGAGGGTGAGGATCTCGGTCATGGTGTCATTCTCGCCGGCGTCCCCGATACTCGTGCGGTGAGCACACCATCCCCAGGGCCACGGCGCCCAAGCCCTGCCTCTGGCGCGCGCTGCAGCCAGCGGCTCACCGCTTACTTCAGACGGCCGTTCAGGGCGTCCAGCAGGCGATGCGGCAGGACTGTCAATGGGGATGCCGCTTGAACGGCGTCATCACCTACATCGAGGCCCTGGCCACCATCGCCTTTGCGCTGTCGGGGCTGCTGGCCGCCGCGCGCAAGCGGCTGGATGCCGTGGGCGTGGTGGTGGTGGCGGGGCTGGCCGCTTTCGGCGGTGGCACCCTGCGCGACATCTTGCTGGATCGCCGGCCCTTCTTCTGGGTGACCCATGCCGACTGGCTGTGGGCGCTGCTGGCGCTGTGCATCGCGGCGATGCTGTTCCTGCGGGCGCGCCACTTCGGGGTGACCGAGCGCGCCATGCAGTGGCCTGATGCCCTGGGTCTTGGCCTGTTCACCGCCGGCGGCACCGAGATCGCGCTGGCCAACGGCATGCCGGCCATCGTGGCGGTGCTGATGGGCATGGTCACGGCCGTGTTCGGTGGCGTGCTGCGCGACATCGTGTGCAACGAGATCCCCAGCGCCTTCCAGGATCACCGTCCCTACGCCGTATGCTCGTTTGCCGGCGGGTGGGTGCTGGTGGGAGCGCAGCAGGCGGGCCTGTCAGGCGAGGTGGCCCTGGCCGCGGCCGCCCTCACCGCCACCGGTCTGCGCG
>CAISJH010000157.1 GCA_903885585.1 uncultured beta proteobacterium | reverse complement strand
GCGGTCGCTGTACATCACCAGGAAGGGCGCGGCCAGCATGGACAGCACCATGGCCGCCAGCACGGGGCTCACCCATTGCGGCGCCACCAGGTTCAGGTCGGCCCCCAGCGTCAGCAGCACAAAGCCGAACTCGCCGGCCTGTGCCAGGTACAGGCCGGTGCGCAGGGCCGTGCCAGGCGGGGCGCGGAACAGCCGCGCCAGCGCGGCAATCAGCACGAACTTGGCCACGAGCGGGCCGGTGGTCAGCAGCAGCACGATGAACCACTGGTCCAGCACCAGCCGCCAGTCCAGCTTCATGCCGATGGTGATGAAGAACAGGCCCAGCAGCACGTCGTGGAAGGGCCGGATGTCGGTCTCCACCTGGTGCTTGTATTCGGTCTCGGCCACCAGCATGCCGGCCACGAAGGCGCCCAGGGCCAGCGACAGGCCCGCGTGCTCAGTCAGGTAGGCCAGGCCCAGCGTGATGAGCAGCAGGTTGAGGATGAACAGCTCGTCGCTCTTGCGCCGCGCCACCAGCGTGAGCCACCAGCGCATGACCTTCTGCCCCCCCACCAGCAGCACCGTCAGCAGGGCCACGGCCTTCACCAGCGCCAGCCCCAGCGAGGTGGCCATCTGCTCCGGGCCTGAGCCCAGCGCCGGGATGATGACCAGCAACGGCACCACGGCCAGGTCCTGGAACAGCAGGATGCCCAGCACGCGCTTGCCGTGCTCGCTGTCGAGTTCCAGCCGCTCGGCCATGAGCTTGACGATGATGGCCGTGCTGGACATGGCAATCGCCCCACCCAGCACGATGGCGCCCTGCCAGCCCAGCTCCCAGGGCCGGGTGGTGAAGGAAAACAGCCACAGCAGCAGGAAATGGCCGGCCACGGCGCCCATGACGGTCAGCCCCACCTGTGACAGCCCCAGGCCGAACACCAGCGTGCGCATGCTGCGCAGCTTGGGCAGGTTGAACTCCAGCCCCAGCACGAACATCAGGAACACCACGCCAAACTCGGCGAGGTAGCGCACCCCCTCGCTGTCTTTGGCCAGAGCCAGCGCATTCGGACCGATCAGCACCCCCACGACCAGATAGCCCAGCATGGGCGGCAGCTTCAACGAGCGAAACACCACCACGCCGGCCACCGCAGCGATGAGGTACAGCAACACGAGTTCGAGGGTGGAGGCCATGCGAGCAAGGGACGGGCCGGGAGTGCCGGCTCAATAGAATCGCTCGATCCTAGCGGAGGGCAGGTGCGCGCATCCGCCTTTCCTTGACCCGTGCCTGTCCTGCCCCCACCGTGCCCGCTTCCCCCTCTTCCGCCCATACCGTCGCGAACCCCGCCGCGAACCCCGAAGTCCCCGAGACCGAAAGCAGCCTGGCTGGCTTCAGCGCTGAGCGCGCCCTGACGCTGGCGGCCCAGACCTTCGACATCGAGGCGCGCGCGCTGCAAGCCCTGGCGGCCCGGCAGGGCGAGGGCTTTGTGCGTGCGGTGCAGGCCATGCTGGCGTGCCGCGGGCGCACCATCGTCATGGGCATCGGCAAAAGCGGGCACGTGGGCCGCAAGATTGCCGCGACGCTGGCCTCCACCGGCACGCCCTCGTTCTTCGTCCACCCGGCCGAGGCCAGCCATGGCGACCTGGGCATGGTCACGCCGGGCGATGTGGTGCTGGCTATCTCCAACAGCGGCGAGGTGGATGAACTCGTCGCCCTGCTGCCCGCCCTGCGGCGCCTGTCGGTCACCCTGGTGGCCATGACCGGCAAGCCCTCGTCTTCCCTCGCGCGCCACGCTGACATCGTGCTGTCCAGCGCGGTGGACCAGGAGGCCTGCCCGCTCAACCTCGCGCCCACGGCCAGCACCACGGCGCAGATGGCCCTGGGCGACGCACTGGCGGTCGCGCTGCTGGACGCACGCGGCTTCGTGGCGGCGGACTTCGCACGTTCACACCCGGGCGGGGCCTTGGGCCGGCGCCTGCTGACCCATGTGCGTGACCTGATGCGCCAGGGGGACGCGGTGCCCGCGGTGGGCCCCACGGTCTCCATGAGCGCCATGCTGCGCGAGATGAGCGCCAAGGGGCTGGGCTTCACGGCGGTGATCGCTGACGATGGCCAGGTGCTGGGCATCTTCACCGACGGCGACCTGCGCCGCCTCATCGAGCGCGGCGCTGACCTGCTGGCCCTGCGGGCCCAGGACGTGATGCACCCCGGCCCGAAGCTGGTGCGCGAGGACGCGCTGGCGGTGGATGCTGCGGGCTTGATGGAGCAGCACCGCATCACCAGTGTGATCGTCGTCAACGACGCCGGCCGCATCACCGGGGCGTTGAACAGCAACGACCTGATGCGCGCCAAGGTGATCTGATCATCATCATGACCCCCCACCTGAACTTCCCGCCCGAGTTGCTGCTGCAGGCGCAGGGGCCGAACTTCGGCATGAAGGCGGCGATCTTTGACGTGGACGGCGTGCTCACCGATGGGCGCATTTACATCGGCGAGCAGGGCGAGACGGTCAAGGCCTTCGCCACGCTGGACGGCCACGGCATCAAACTGCTGGCGCGTGCCGGCATCACGCCCATCGTCATTACCGGGCGCGACTCGGCCGCCGTGCGCCGCCGGGTGGCTGATCTGGGCATCGAGCATGCGGTCTACGGCGCGGGCGACAAGCTGGCCGCCGCCCAGGCTGTGTTGCAGCAACTGGGCCTGGACTGGTCCGAAGTGGCCGCCATGGGCGACGACTGGCCCGACCTGCCGCTGCTCACCCGCGCGGGGTTGGCGTGTGCGCCTGCGCAGGCGCACCTGGAAGTGCGCGCCGTGGCGCACCATGTCACCAGCGCGTCTGGCGGACATGGCGCGGCACGTGAGTTCTGCGACCTGCTGCTGGTGGCTGCGGGCCGCTACGTGGGCCTGCTGAACGAGCACCTCGCCACCCTGGACGGAAAGTGAGCCCCAAAGCCCCGCGCGGCATCGAACTGACGCTGCCAGACCTGCCGGAGGTGCCCATCTCCCTGGGCCCGGCGGCCGGCGGCGCCCGCCCCGAAGCCGCTGCGCTGCCGTGGCCTTTGCGGCTGCGCGAGGCTCTCGCCTCGGCCCTGCCGCTGCTGCTGATGGTGCTGCTGGCCGTGGGCTCGTGGTGGCTGGTGCGCAACGCACCGCAGCCGCTGGAGCCGCGCCCGCCCGCCGCCACCCGGGTGGAGCCCGACTACACCATGACCGGCTTCATGGTGCAGCGTTTTGGCGCCGATGGCCGCCTGCGCCTGCAGATCGAGGGTCGGCAACTGCGGCACCTGCCCGCGGCGGGCCGGCTGGAGATCGAGGGCGCGACCATCCGCGCGTTTGCGCCCGACGGTCGCGAGACCGTGGCCACCGCCCGCCTGGCCTTGGCCGACGACAAGACCACCGAGGTGCAGCTGATCGGCGGTGCCCGGGTGCAGGCCCGCAGCAGCCGGGGCGAGGATGCCGTGCTCGAAGGCGAGCGCCTGCTGCTGTATCCCAAGGACAGGCGCGTTCGCAGCGACGAAGCGGTCCGGGTGCGCCTGGGCGCCGACGAGTTCGAGGCCACCGGCCTCGAGTACCGCGAGGACACGGGCGTGCTCGAGCTGCTGGGCCCCATGCGTGGCATCTTCGCGCCGCGAACGCCCTAGGTGGTGGTCCCTGGCGAGATATCCCCACCCTATTGAGGGCGGCCCCGTGCTGGCAGCATGCATCCATGGTGTTTGATGCCGTTGTCCTGTTCTTCGCGCTGGGGGTGTTTGCCCGGCTGGTGCGCAGCGATCTGCGCCTGCCCGAAGCGCTGTACGAGACCCTCTCGATCTACCTGCTGCTGGCCATCGGCTTGAAGGGGGGTGTGGAGCTCAGCCGCCAGCCGCTGGACGTGCTGGGTCCGCAGGTGCTGGCCTGCGCGGCCTTGGGCTTCTCCATCCCGCTGCTGCTGTTTCCCGCGTTGCGCGCACTGCGTCTGCAGCCGGCGGATGCGGCCAGCGTGGCCGCGCACTTCGGCTCCGTCAGCGTGGTGACCTTTGCCGTGGCTACCGCTACCTTGCAGCGCGCGGGCGTGCCTTATGAAACCCACGCTGCCCTGTGGGTGGCGGTGATGGAGGCGCCGGGCATCGTGGCGGGCATCCTGCTGGCGCGCTGGTCCATGCGCTCGGCGGCCTTGGCGTCGCCTCAGGGTGCGGCCAGCGCCGGTACGGGCGGCTCGCGCAGCTTTGCGCATGCCCGGCGGTCGGGTGGCTGGGGGGCACTCGCGCACGACGTGCTGTTCGGCAAGAGTGTGCTGCTGCTGCTGGGCGGGTTGACCATCGGCGCAGTGGCTGGCGTGGCCGGCACCGAGCCGCTGCGCGCCGTGTTTGTGGAGCCTTTCAAGGGGGTGCTGGCCTTGTTCCTCCTGGAGTTGGGCCTGGTGGCCGGCTCGCGCCTGGGCGAGGTGCGCCGGTTCGGCGTGACGGTGCTGGCGGTGGGTCTGCTCGTGCCGCCGGTGCTGGCGCTGCTGGGGGCGGCCGTGGGCTTGTGGCTGGGCCTGTCCACGGGTGGCGTGGCGCTGATGGCCACGCTGGCGGCCAGTGCGAGCTACATCGCTGCACCCACCGCGATGCGCAT
>CAISJH010000156.1 GCA_903885585.1 uncultured beta proteobacterium | reverse complement strand
CTGGATCGTCATGACCGTGCTGGCCGGGCTGGCCACCAGCGCCCCACTGTTCTGGGGCGCGGCCGTGATCGCGGGCCTGTGCATGGGCAGCAGCCAGTCCGCCGGCCGTGCCTTGGCCGGTGCGTTGGCACCTGAACGCCAGCGCGCCGAGTTCTACGGGCTGTGGACCTTTGCCATCCGCTTGTCGGCCATCATCGGGCCCGTGACCTACGGCCTGATCACCTTGCTGAGCGCCGGCAACCACCGCCTGGCCATCTTGGGCACCGGGCTGTTCTTCGTGCTGGGCCTGGTGCTGCTGCGCGCCGTGAACGTGCGGCGCGGCATTGCCGCCGCCCAGGCAGCCTTGTGACAGTGAGTGACGGCGGCTGAACCAGACAAACCCTGCTTGCGCGCCGTCGGAATGTGCTCAGAATGTCAGTGCAGCCTTTACGGACATGATGCCGGCTGCGCAGCACGCAATTCAGGCCAACTTCAAGGAGACAAACCGTGACCCTGACCCCGCGACCTCTCCTTGCCGCCCTTGTGGCCGTGGCCGCCCTTTGGGCCAGCCCCAGTACCGCCCTCGCGCAGCAGGACTATCCCAACAAGCCGGTCAAGTGGATCGTGCCCTACCCGCCGGCCGGCACAACCGACGTGCTGGCGCGCATCGTGGCGCAGTGGCTGACCGAGAAGATGGGCCAGCCCTTCGTGGTGGAGAACCGGCCGGGCGCGGGCAACAACCTCGGCACCGAGTCGGTGATCAAGTCCCCGCCCGACGGCTACACCATGCTGCTGGTCAACCCGGCCAACGGCATCAACGCCACGCTGTACAAGAACCTGAACTTCAACTTCATCCGCGACATCGCGCCCGTGGCGGGCATCGTGCGCACGCCCAACGTGATGGAGGTCACCAACTCGCTGCCGGTCAAGACGGTCAAGGAGTTCATCGACTACTGCAAGGCCAACCCCGGCAAGATCAACATGGCCTCGTCAGGCAACGGCACCTCGGTGCACCTGTCGGGCGAGCTGTTCAAGTTCATGACCGGCTGCGACATGGTGCACGTGCCCTACAAGGGCGCCGGCCCGGCGCTGGTGGACCTGATCGGCGGGCAGGTGCATGTGCTGTTCGACAACCTGCCCTCGTCCATCGGGCACATCAGGGGCGGCAGGCTGCGGGCGCTGGGCGTCACCTCCGAGGGCCGCGAGCCCTCCCTGCCCGGTGTGCCCACCGTGGGCGAGACCGTGCCGGGCTACGAGGCCACGGCCTGGTTCGGCATCGGCATGCCCAAGGGCACGCCGCGCGAGATCATCAACAAGGTCAACGCCGAAGTGAACCGCGCGCTGGCCGACCCGAAGATGCGCGAGCGCCTGGCCGAACTGGGTGGCAAGCCCATCGCCGGCACGCCCGAGGACTTCGGGCGCGTCATCGCCGCAGAGACCGCGAAGTGGGAGAAGGTGGTGACGGCCTCGGGGGCCAAGCCGGACTGAGGCCGCCCGCCCGCCCGCCCGCGGATGCGGGCTGAGCGGCCGCAGCGGGCTGAGCGATCCGGTCCGCCTCAGCGGCGCTGCTCGATCGGGTACTGCGGGTCGCTGTAGCCGGGAGTGGAGGGGTGGCCTGGGTGCACCAGCGCGTCCACCAGGGCCTCGTCCTGCGCGGTGATCTCGCACTCGAGCGCACCGAAGTAGTCGGTCCACTGCGCCAGGGTGCGCGGACCGGCGATGACGGCGCTCACGGCGCGGTGCGCCAGCACCCAGGCGCTGGCAAAGTGGGCCAGTGCCACGCCCTTGGCGGCGCAGTGCGCCTTGAGCTGCTCGGCGATCACCAGCGACTCCTCCCGGAACTCCGACTCCAGCATGCGCTTGTCGCCGCGGCCGGCACGCGTGCCCTCGCCGGGCAGAGCGCCAGGAGCGTATTTGCCGGCCAGCACGCCGCGCGCAATCGGGCTGTAGGGCACGACACCGATGCCGTGGTGGGCGCACACCGGCAGCACTTCCACCTCGGGCTGGCGGTTCAGCAGGTTGTAGTAGGGCTGGCAGACCGCCGGACCAGGCATGTTCAGCGCCTTGGCCATGTGCACCACCTCGGCGATGCGCCAGCCGCGGAAGTTGGACACGCCCCAGTAGCGGATCTTGCCCGCGCGCAGCAGCGCGTCCAGGGCGCGCAGCGGCTCTTCCAGGTCCATGCCGTTGTAGTCGCGATGCAGGTAATAGATGTCGATGTAGTCGGTATCCAGACGCTGCAGGCTGGCCTCGCATTCGCGCAGCATCCAGGCGCGGGAATATTGCGACTCATTG
>CAISJH010000155.1 GCA_903885585.1 uncultured beta proteobacterium | reverse complement strand
CAGGTGTACTTCTTCGTCTTCGTCGTGTTGCCGATGATGCGTGGCAAGGGTGAGCCTGCCCCCCAGAAGCCCTGGGAAGGTGCAGAAGGCCTGGAGTGGGAGGTGCCGTCTCCAGCGCCGTGGCACACCTTCGAGACGCCGCCCAAGCTGGATGCCACCGCCACCCGCGTGGTGGGGTGAGTACAGCCGTCGTAGCCCCCTACCTCCCTCTTCTGGCAGACATGGCTCAAACCGATCCACGCCGCAAGGCCAATGTGAAGCTGGCTTGGATCCTGGCTTCCATGGCCCTGGTTTTCTGCGCCGGGTTCGTGGTCAAGATCATCTGGTTGGGGCGTTGACATGAAGTTTGCTGCTCTTCGGGCCGACAACCGCCGCATGCTGGGCAAGCTGGTGGTGGTGGCTGGCGTGATGTTCGGCTTCGGCTATGCGCTGGTGCCCATGTACCGGGCGATCTGCGAGGCGCTGGGCATCAACGTGCTGTCCTTGAGCGAGCAGCGTGCTTCCGCGGGCCTGTGGGGTAACAACCACCGCAAGTCGACCAACACCCAGGTGGATACCACGCGGACCGTGACGGTGGAGTTCGATGCCAATGTGCGCGGCCCCTGGGACTTCAAGCCCGCGATCCGCTCCATCCAGGTGCATCCGGGCGAGTTGACGACGGTGCAGTACGAGTTCCGGAACATCCAGAACCGCACCATGGCTGCGCAAGCGATTCCCAGCTACGCGCCCCGGCAGTCAAGCAGCCACTTCAACAAGCTGGAGTGCTTCTGCTTCAACGAGTACACGCTGGCCCCGGGTGAGAGCAAGACCTGGCCGGTGGCTTTCGTCATCGACCCGAAGCTGCCCAAGGACGTCACGACCATCACCCTGTCCTACACCTTCTTCGAGGTGGGGGGCAAGACGCCGGCGGCGCCCACCGCGCCCCTGGCGAGCGCGACGGGGAGCCGTACTTGATGGCTGACTCGGGCGCCGAGTTGAAGGCTGCGACCGACAGGCCGCTGTCCTTCGTGCAGACCGTCAAGGCGGTGGCTTGGTCATTCGTCGGCCTGCGCAAGCGGGCAGGGTATGAGCAGGACGTGCAGAAGCTCAATCCCGTTCACGTGATCCTGGCCGGAATCATCGGCGCAGGGTTGTTCATCCTGGCGCTGAGCCTGGCGGTCAACTGGGTGGTCCACAGCGGGGTGGCGGCGGGCTGATGCCCTGTCGATGCCCACCCCGACCGCTGACGCCGAACATCTAGACATTTGGTTCGAGGAGAAAACAAGACATGGCCGCCACCACACCTGCGGGCACCACGCCGTACTACTTCATCCCGTCGCCTTCGCGCTTCCCGGCGCAGGCGTCCCTGGGCCTGTTCTTCGTCATCCTGGGTGCCGGACAGTGGGTCAACGGAGCGGGCTGGGGTGCTTACTCCCTGCTGCTGGGCATGGCGCTCTGGCTGTTCACCCTGTACCAGTGGTTCAGCCAGGCCATCCATGAAAGCGAGAGCGGTCTCTACTCGGATCGCATCGATGTCTCCTTCCGCTGGAGCATGAGCTGGTTCATCTTCTCGGAGGTGATGTTTTTCGCCGCCTTCTTCGGCGCGCTGTACTGGGCCCGTGTGCATGCGCTGCCCATGCTCGGCAACCTCGATCACCAAGTGTTATGGCCCGACTTCAAGGCGGTCTGGCCGAGCGCCGGCGGCGGCGCCACCGCCTCGCCTGCGGGCATCGTGGAGCCCTTTGCCACCATGGGTCCGTTCTGGCTGCCCACCATCAACACGGCACTGTTGCTGACCTCGGGCGTCACGCTGACCATCGCCCACCACGCGCTGATCGCCAACGAGCGCACCAAGACCATCCTGTGGATGTGGATCACGGTGTTGCTGGGCGCGATCTTCCTGGTGGTGCAGGGCTATGAGTACTTTCACGCCTACAGCGCACTGAACCTGAAGCTGAGTTCCGGGATCTTCGGCTCCACCTTCTTCATGCTCACCGGTTTCCACGGCTTTCACGTGTTCGTGGGCATGCTGATGCTGCTGTTCATCACCTTGCGTCTGCAGAAGGGCCACTTCACTCCCACGCGCCACTTCGGCTTTGAAGGTGCGGCCTGGTACTGGCACTTCGTGGACGTCGTGTGGCTGGGCCTGTACTTCCTGGTCTACTGGCTCTGAGGACTTGATCGACACGCTCACACCCGTGTTGACCCAAGACGCCGCCCTGTGCGGCGTTTTTCATGGGCAGCCGTATTGGCGGGACAGTAGTCTGGGCCGTGCGCGTGATGCCCGCCTTGCGGGGCTGGTCACGGTGGCGAGATTCAGGCCGATATGGGAATGCCAGAAGGCTGGATCCAGCCCATGCTCCAGGCCAGAAGCACCAGCAGGAACACGGTGACCGACAGCCCGACACGCACGGCGAGGGCGCGGGCCATGGCGGGGTTGCGACTCCCAGGGTCCGACCCCTTGCGTAGCATGAAGATGCCAGCGCCCGCCAGGGCGACCAGCACGGCCACGAGCATCAACACAATGACGACTTTCATGCGCGGGGAGTATTTCACAGCGCCACCTGGGGTGCGGCCATGCTGAGCCGTCGCCTGGTGGTGCTGGTCGCGGCCGTCATCACGGCCGGCGTCACCGCCCGTCTGGGGTTCTGGCAGTTGGACCGCGGCGCTCAGAAGTCGGCGCTGCAAGCTGCGGTGGATAGTCGGCGGCAGATGCCAACCCTCCCGCCCGAGGACTTGCCTTCGGACGAGAAGGAGCTCCAGGAGCGTCTGCACCGGCAGATCACACTCCAGGGCGTGTGGGCGCCACAGCACACGATCTACCTCGAGAACCGCCAAATGCAGGGGCGGCCCGGCTTCTTTGTGGTCACGCCGCTGCTGCTGCCTGAGGGAGGCGCGGTGCTGGTGCAGCGCGGGTGGCTCCCGCGTGACCTGCGCGACCGCACCCGCGTGCAGGCGCCTGCCACTGATCCAGGCCCAGCCCGCATCCTGGGGCGCATCGCCCTGCCGCCCGCCCGGCTGTATGACTTCGACGGCGCGGCCTCTGGGCTCATCCGGCAGAATCTTGATGTCGGGTCGTTTGCCTTGGAGACCGGCCTGAAACTGAGGCCGTTGTCGGTCTTGGAACTGGACGAAGCTCCCACACCAACTTCCGGGCAGCCGCCCCGTCCTGACAAGCTGCTGCGGGACTGGCCCTTGCCAGCCGCTGCCGTCCACAAGCACCACGGCTATGCCTTCCAGTGGTTCGCGCTCTCGGTCTTGACCATCGCCCTCTATGTCTGGTTCCAGATCCTCCGACCCCGCCGACGCGGCGCCCGCGCCCTCGATGCAGGCCGTGGAAACGCCACCGAGCCCTCCGATGGCCGCCCAGGATGAGCCGCTGGGGCTGACGGTGCACACCATGCCGACACCCGGTCCGCAGGACCTGCGCCGCCGCACGGTCAGTGGCCGCATCAAGATGCTGCTGGTGCTGCTGGCCTGCGCTGCGCCCGTGTTGGCCTCGTACTTCACCTACTACGTGATCCGGCCCGAGGGCCGCAGCAACTACGGCACCCTGGTGCAGCCCTCGCGCACCATGCCGGCCAGCCTGACCCTGCGCAACCTGGATGGCCAGCCTGTGGAGACCAGCTCACTGCGCAACCAGTGGCTGTTGGTGGTGGTGGGCACGGGCGCCTGCGATGAGGCTTGCATGCAGCGCCTGTACATGCAGCGCCAATTGCGCCAGATGGTGGGCAAAGAGCGCGACCGCCTGGACAAGGTCTGGTTGATCGTCGACGAGGCACCGCTGCCTGCCGAACTCAAGGCCTACCTCACCGGCCCGGAGCCCGTGCAGGTGCTGAGGGTGCCTCAGGCCCAGCTGGCGGGCTGGTTGCAACCTGAGAGTGGGAAGAGCCTGCAAGACCACCTCTACGTGGTCGACCCCATGGGCGAGTGGATGATGCGGTTCCCGTCCCAGCCCGACCCGGCCAAGGTCAAGCGCGATCTGGTGCGCCTGTTGCGGGCCTCCTCGTTCTGGGATCCGGCGGGCCGCTGAGCCCATGGATGCCCCACAGCTGCTTCAGGCGCCCTCTCCATGAACGACGTCCCGCTCGTTGACCTGTCGCCCACGCTGCGCCTGGCCTTGCTGGCGCTGGTGATTGCCACGCTGCCGCTGTCCTGGGTGTGGCTGCGCCAGCGTGGGCGCGATACCGGGGCGCGCATTGCCGCGTTGACGGCGGTGACGCTGTTCCTCACCTTTGATCTGATTGTTTTCGGTTCGTTCACCCGCCTCACCGATTCCGGGCTGGGTTGCCCTGACTGGCCGGGCTGCTACGGCGCTGCCAGCCCGATTGGCGCGCACAGCGACATCCATGCGGCGCAGACGGCCATGCCCTCCGGGCCTGTGACCTTCACCAAGGCCTGGATCGAGATGATCCACCGCTACCTCGCGATGACCGTGGGGGT
>CAISJH010000154.1 GCA_903885585.1 uncultured beta proteobacterium | reverse complement strand
TAACAGCGCCAACACCCCCGGCACTGAGACCGAGGCCACCACTGTCCCAGTCCGCCAGACCTGGGTCCAGGCACGCAACCGCACCTCTGTGGCGCTTCAACTAGGCAGCGGCCTGACGCCCGGCGAGGTCCGTAACCTACAGCTTGACGATGTACTGCCCTACCCCACTACGGGGACGCCGCTTAAGCTACACCTGTGCGCCCAAGGCTCAAGCCCGGCCCACGAGGTCCCACTGGCACCATGGGCTGTGTCCCTGCTGGAAAACTGGCTCGCCATTCGACAAACCTGCGGCATCACTGCTTCGGTGCTCTTCCCTGGGACCCGCGGGTCCAACTCCTGGAGCAAGGTGTCGCAGTTCCAGGCCGCGCAGTCCACGCTGATCGAAGCAGGCATGCCCGAGCACGCGCTGCGGGGCAGCTTCATCCTGCGTCACACCTTTGCGCTGCGCCAAGTCCACGCCGGCGTCGACAGCCAGCGCCTGGCCGGCTGGCTCGGCATCGTCGACCTAAAACGCCTGCGGCCCTACTTTTCAGATATCAGCTACGGGCCCGCGCGTCCGGTATAACCGCCGACACCCAAAAATGGGGCGGACCGGAATCGTGCGCGTCGCGTTCAACGTGGGGCACCCAGCTCCGACATCTGATGCGGTGATCTGCATGGTGTTGGGGGCGATCAGACCACAGTCCTCATCGACCTCGGGCGTTCGGGGCGTACCCCAGGTGCGATCTCCTCGGTCATCGGTCTAGATCAGCTCGATCGCTTCGCGCAGTCGCTGCGCCGTGGCAGGCAGTCCGCCGCGCTCCATGGCTTCGGCGAAGTGCTCTGCGGTCGCGCTGGGCTTCTTCCACCGGGCGCGCATCCGCTTGAAGGCCGCGACGGCCACGAGCTGGTCCAGATCCCACTGCGCGACGATGAACTGATCCGGGTGGGTGACCTCGATGCCGAGCGCGCCCACGGCCTCCGTGGGAAAGTCCTTCAGGTTGGCCGTGACGATGCAATCCGCGTGTCCAGCCAGGGCCGCGGCCAGAACGTGGACATCGTCGGGGTCGGGCAAACTGAGCCCGCCGGCACAGGCCCGCCAGGCCGCTTCGGGCACCTCCCAGTCAGTGATCGCCTCGCGCATCTGATCGCGCCGGAAGCCCAGGCGGCCTTGCAGGTCAGGCCGCTTCTCCTCCAGCGCGACGATCCATTCCGACTCGATGCGGGCAGTCCACTTCGCGGCGAAAAGCCCAGCCGTCGCCAGGCTCATCAGCGCGTCGGCCATGGCCAGCGGGTACAGCACGCACGCGTCGAGGAGCGCCGTGTAGCGCGCGTGCCCGGCCATGTCAGTAGTCCAGGCCGAGCTCTCGGGAGTTCTCGGCCAAGCGCTCGAGCGCGGCTTCCTGCCGCTCGCGCATCTTCCTGGCGTAGGCGATCAGGTCCTCGAAGGCCACGCGCCGGTGCGTGCCCACCATGCGGTGGGGCAGTCGTCCGGACTCGATTTCCTTGATCACGAAGGGCCTGGAGACATTCAGGAAGTGTGCGGCCTCGACCGTGCTGAACTCCTGGTTGGAGGGCACGATCGTGATCGGACGCCCTTCGCTCAGTGCGCCGAGCAGTTGCCCGATGAGTTTGAGCGCGGCAGGCGGCACGTCGACGGTCGGATGCTCGCCGCTGTCGGTGGTCAGGGTGATCGCCGCGGCTCGCGAGAGGTCCAGCGCTTCCATGATGCAGCGCTGGGCGACCCGGGCCATCTCCATGTCCTGTCGGGACAACGGAGGCGGCAGGACCTGACGGGCTTTCTCAAGGGTGCGCATGGGTGCTCTCCTGGATGTTGCTGCGAACCACGGGGACACAGCCCGGGTGCGCACATCACTGCATCGTTTTCAGCATGGTATCGGTTAAAAGCAACAAGTGCAGTAAATGATTCAAGTGTGTAGACAGTCGAGAGACCCGAACGGTACAACCATCACGGCGAGCGGGGCGGGAGCCGCTCGGCGCCCTGAGGACGGCTGCTGGGCGAGTAGACCTGTCGTGCAAGCGCCCTTCCCCGCCTCCTAAAGCAGCGTGACACCTTGATAAGTCTTATTATCATGGTGCTTGTTTTGGGCCCGCAAATCACCGCCTTTGAGGCATACTGCGGACAAAACCCCTGCGCGACAAGCATTTACGCATGGCCTACGTCACAGCCCACCGCCTTTGTCCAACCTTGATTCCAGCCCCAGTCAAGCCAATGCGCAGCCGCTGAGCTTGCAGCAGCTGGCGTTCGTGCGGAGTTGGGCCGAGGGGCTGGACCTTGGCGCGGCGTGGCATCGGTACATGTACCTTGAAGGCTCCGCCGACTCGCGACGTGCACGGGGCGAGCTGGCGCGACTTCTTGAGCGCATGCGCATCGCGGCACGCAGCCGCGGCCGCGCCGATCTCGCTGCACTGCTGCGCCGCGACCCCGAGCGAATCGCAGAAGACCACGCAGACCGCACGCCGACCCTAGAAGAGTTTGCTGAGCAACAAGCTGCTGACTTCTACAGCCAGGCCGAGTTGTTGGAGCTCTATCAGGCTGAATACGCAAACGCCAAGCCAGACGCCCGAAGCAGCGCTCGCAGGCGTCAACGCCTGCGCGAGCGCCTCGTCCAGGCAGTGCAATGGTTCAACCAAGCGGTGGCCAAAGCACCTGCACCGCAAGACCCCGTTAGCGCCTGGCTTGACGAACGCGTGGCTGATCGCCTGAAGCAGGTCGGCGTCTTGTGTCTGCAGGATCTCATGGTTTGGATACGCATCAAGAGATTCCACTGGTACCGGCCGGTTCCCCGACTGGGGCCTCAGGGCGCTGCGCG
>CAISJH010000153.1 GCA_903885585.1 uncultured beta proteobacterium | reverse complement strand
TGCAGGGCGCTGGCCGGCACGCCATCCTTCCACGGCAGGTCCACCGGGTAGTCCTTGAGCAGGCAGTCGTCGGGCAGGCTGGTGATGGGCGTGAAGTCGCGGTGGGCGATGTACTCGGGGCGCTTGAAGCGGCGGATGTGGTTGGACACCGCGCACAGGCTCAGGTAGACGCTGACGCGGTTCCAGGGTGAGAGGTTGCTGGTGGAGGCGTGCACCAGGCAGCCATGGAACAGGATCATCGAGCCGGCCGGTCCGGTGGGGCTGACGATGCCGCCGTTCTTGCCCCCGCCGCGCTCCACCAGCTCCGAGATCAGGCCGTTGCTGACGGTCCACAGCGGATAGCTGGTGGTGGTGAGGTCGTGCTTGGCGTCCACCACGCCGCGCTTGTGCGAGCCGGGGATGAACATCAGCGGCCCGTTGAAGGCGTTCACGTCGTCCAGGAAGATGGCCACGTTCATGGCCCGGGCCTCGGGCATCATGTCGTCGTTCAGCCAGGTGCCGTAGTCCTGGTGCCACTGCCAGACATCGCCCTCGAAGGCCATCTTGCCGTTGATCTTGAACTGGTGCATGTAGAGCTGCTCGCCAAACAGCTCCTCCACCGGCTCGATCATGCGCGGGTGCCGCGCCAGGCGGGCAAAGGGCGCGCTGTACATGTGGGCGGCGAAGTTGGTGCGCACGGCGTCCGAGCCGCGCTCACGCACGTTGTAGGCTTCGCGCCGGCTGTAGAGCTCGGGCACGGCGGCGTTGAGTGCGGCCGTCTCCTCGGGCGTGAACAGGCTGGGAAAGAACAGGTAGCCGTCGCGATCGAACTGTTCGCGCTGCTCGGGGGTGAGTTTCATGGGGGGACTCCTGTGTGTTTGTGGGGTCTCAGGGTCTTCGGGGCCTGCAAGTCCAGAGTGCTCTTCCGGTCATGGCAATGGGCCACGTGCGATTGGGAGTGGGCGGGGGTGGAATCAATCCTGACGTCGGCGTGTGACCGGGGGCGCCGCTGAAAGCCTCTTGGGACCGCACGCGAGCCGAAGCTCAGCCCGCCTCGGCTGCAATCTGCCGCAGTGCCTGCTCGAAGACCTCGGGCGGCTGACCGCCCTGAATCAGGTGGCGGTCGTTCACCACCACCGAAGGCACGGAGCGGATACCCGCTTGTTGCCAGAAGGCTTCGGCCTGCCGCACCTCGGCGCTGAACTCGTCGCTGCCCAGCACCTCGCGGGCGCGGGCCGTGTCCAGCCCCGCGTGGGTGGCGGCCGCCAGCAGCACCTCGGCGTCGCTCGGGTTATGCCCCTGGCCATGGTAGGCCTGCAGCAGCGCATGCTTGAGTGAGCGCTGTGCGCCCTCCGGGCCTTCTTCTCCCGCCCAGTGCAGCAGTCGGTGGGCGTCGAAGGTGTTCCAGACCCGCGCGCGGGTGCCGAAACTGAAGCCCACCGCCGTGCCGCGCTCGCGGATGGCGGCCTGGTTGTGCGCGATCTGTGCGGCCGAGATGCCGTACTTCGCCGAGAGGTAGGCCACCGCGTCCTCGCCCTCCGGGCTCATCTGCGGGTTCAGCTCAAAGGGCTGAAAGTGCAGTTCCACAGGGATGTCGCCACCGATGTTCTTCAGGGCGATCTCCAGCG
>CAISJH010000152.1 GCA_903885585.1 uncultured beta proteobacterium | reverse complement strand
GATCGAGCCGCGCGTGCTGGAGCTCACCGAGGCCCAACGCAAGGCCCTGCCGGTGCCCGCGCGCAAGGACAACCCCACCGAAGCACCCACCGGCGCCACCCGCACCTATCCGCCGCTGGAGCAGCGATGAAGACGGTCATCGCGGGCAGCTCAGGCCGCATGGGTCGGATGCTGGTCGAGGCCGTTCTGGCCAGCCCTGACCTGCAGCTGCACGGCGCTCTGGACGTGGCCGGCAGCCCGGCGCTGGGTCAGGACGCGGGCGCCTTCCTGGGCCGGGCCACAGGCGTGACCATCAGCGCTGACCTGGAGGCCACCCTGGCAGGTGCCGACGTGCTCATCGATTTCACCCGCCCGGAGGGCACCCTGGCCCACCTGACCGCCTGCAACCGCCTGGGCGTGAAAGCCGTGGTCGGCACCACGGGGTTCAGCGACGAGCAGAAGGCACAGATCGCTGAACTGGCCCGGACCATGGCCCTGGTGATGGCCCCCAACATGAGCGTGGGCGTGAACGTGGTGCTCAAGCTGCTGGACGTGGCCGCCCGGGCGCTGAACGAGGGCTATGACATCGAGGTGATCGAGGCCCACCACCGGCACAAGGTGGACGCGCCGAGCGGCACCGCCCTGAAAATGGGCGAGGTGCTGGCGCAGGCCCTCGGGCGCGATCTCAAGACCTGCGGCGTCTTCGCCCGCGAGGGTGTCACGGGCGAGCGCGATCCTTCGAGCATCGGCTTTGCCACCATCCGCGGTGGCGACATCGTGGGCGACCACACCGTGCTGTTTGCCGGCACGGGCGAGCGCATCGAGATCAGCCACCGCAGCAGCAGCCGGGCGGGCTACGCGCAGGGCAGCCTGCGGGCAGCCCGTTTCCTGGCCGGGCAGCGCACCGGCCTGTTCGGCATGAACGACGTGCTGGGCATGTGACGACGTCATGGAAGGGCTGACGCACTTCCTCGAGCAGAGCGACACCGTCGGCCGCGGCGTTGCGCTGCTGTTGTTGCTGATGTCCATCGGCGCGTGGGCATTGATCGTCTGGAAGACCCTGGTGCTGCGGCGGACGTTGAAAGACCTCGAGCGGGCCATTCCCGCCTTCTGGGACGCCTCTTCGCTCGACGAGGGCCGCGCACGCCTGGGTGGGCTGGACCGCGAGGGTGTGCTGACGCGCCTGGTGGATGCCGCGCGGCAGGCCGCGGCCGGGTCGAGTCTGGCCGCCCAGGGTTCCGCCGAGTCGCAATGCACCCGGCGCCTGCGCGACGCGCTGCAGCAAGGCCTGGGGCACCTGCAGTTCGGCCAGGTGGTGCTGGCCTCCATTGGCAGCACCTCGCCGTTCATCGGCCTGTTTGGCACCGTCTGGGGCATCTACCACGCCCTGGTGGCCATCGGCACAGGTGGAGCCTTCTCCATCGACAAGGTGGCGGGCCCGGTGGGTGAGGCGCTGGTGATGACGGCCGCCGGGCTGGCTGTGGCCATCCCCGCCGTGCTGGCCTACAACCTGTTTGGCAAGTGGATCGGCCAGTGCGAGGCCCAGCTCGAAGGCTTTGCGCACGACCTGCGCGAGCTGATGCTGGACGGCGCGGGCCCGGCCACGCTGAGGCGCCAGGCCCACTGAAGCTCACCGCATGTCCTTCGGCCGGCTCGAGCGGCGCCCCGCGCCCACCCCGATGAGCGACATCAACATGACGCCGTTGATCGACGTGATGCTGGTGTTGCTGGTGATCTTCATCGTGGCCGCGCCCTTGATGGCGTCCAGCCTGCAGCTGGACCTGCCCAGCACCGAAGGCGCCAAACCCACCCAGGCCGTCCAGACGCTGGTGATCGCCATCGACGCCGAGGGCCAGGTGTTCCTGGCGGACGAGGCGTTGTCGGCGGCCGATTGGAAGGCACGCGTCACCACCGCTGTGAAGTCCGCCGCCCAGGGCAACCCGGCCACCGAGGTGCAGCTGCGCGCCGACACCCGCGTACCCTATGGCCGTGTGGCCGAACTCATCGGCCTGGTGCAGGACGGCGGCCTGTCGCGTATCGGCTTCGTCACCGACGGCGCGCCGCGCTGAGCTTGTTGGCCACGCCGGCTGCGGGGCAACTCGGCTGCCCGGCACGCCCTTGCGCAGGACCCCGGCTCCTACAATCCCGGGATGAATGAAAAGTACGTCCCTGCCGAGGTGGAAGCCGCGGCCCATGCCGACTGGAACGCACGCGACGCCTACCGCGTGACCGAAGACGCGAGCAAGCCAAAGTTCTACGCCTGCTCGATGCTGCCCTACCCCAGCGGCAAGCTGCACATGGGCCATGTGCGCAACTACACCATCAACGACATGCTGACCCGTCATCTGCGGATGAAGGGCTACAACGTGCTGATGCCCATGGGCTGGGACGCCTTCGGCCTGCCCGCGGAAAACGCGGCGATGAAGAACAAGGTGCCGCCCGCGAAGTGGACCTACGACAACATCGCCCACATGAAGGGCCAGATGCTGGCCATGGGCCTGGCCATCGACTGGAGCCGCGAGGTCGCGACCTGCACGCCCGAGTACTACAAGTGGAACCAGTGGCTGTTCCTGAAGATGCTGGAAGCCGGCATCGCCGAGCGCCGCACCCAGGTGGTGAACTGGGACCCGGTGGACCAGACGGTGCTGGCCAACGAGCAGGTGATCGATGGGCGCGGCTGGCGTTCGGGCGCCCTGGTGGAAAAGCGCGAGATCCCCGGCTACTACCTGAAGATCACGCAGTACGCACCCGAGTTGCTGGAGCACGTGCAGCACCACCTGCCGGGCTGGCCCGAGCGCGTGAAGCTGATGCAGGAGAACTGGATCGGCAAGAGCGAGGGGGTGCGCTTCGCCTTCACGCATGACATCCGGGGTGAAGACGGGCAGCCGCTGCAGGGCGGCAAGATGTTCGTCTTCACCACCCGCGCTGACACGGTGATGGGCGTGACCTTCTGCGCCGTGGCGCCTGAGCACCCGCTGGCCCTGCACGCTGCAAGCACCAGCGCCGAAGTGGCTGCCTTCATCGAGGAATGCAAGGCCGGTGGCACCACCGAGGCCGAACTCGCCACGCAGGACAAGAAGGGTGTGCGCACCGGCTTGACCGTGACGCACCCGCTGACGGGCGCCCCCGTGGACGTGTGGGTGGGCAACTACGTGCTGATGAGCTACGGCGACGGCGCCGTGATGGGCGTGCCCGCACATGACGAGCGCGACTTTGCGTTTGCGCTGAAGTACGGCATCCCCATCCGCCAGGTCATCGCCGTTGAAGGCGAGGGTCCGTACGACACGACGCGCTGGCACGAGTGGTACGCCGACAAGCCGCGAGCGCGCGTCATGGCCTCAGGCGCCTACGACGGGCTGGACCACAAGGCCGCCGTAGATGCGGTGGCGCGCGACCTGGCCGCCCAGGGCCTGGGCGAGAAGAAGACGACCTGGCGCCTGCGCGACTGGGGCATCAGCCGCCAGCGCTACTGGGGCACGCCGATTCCCATCATCCATTGCGACGAGCACGGCGCGGTACCCGTACCCGAGCAGGATCTCCCCGTGGTGCTGCCCGAGGACTGCATCCCCGACGGCAGCGGCAACCCGCTGAACAAGCACGCCGGCTTCCACGCGGGCGTGACCTGCCCGGTGTGCGGCAAGCCGGCGCGGCGCGAGACCGACACGATGGACACCTTCGTGGACTCGTCGTGGTACTTCATGCGGTATTGCGACGCGAAGCTCGACAGTGCCATGGTGGGCGACGGCACCGCCTACTGGATGCCGATGGACCAGTACATCGGCGGCATCGAACACGCCATCCTCCACCTGCTGTACGCGCGCTTCTGGACCAAGGTGATGCGCGACCTGAAGCTCGTGCAGGTGGACGAGCCCTTCACCAAGCTGCTGACCCAGGGCATGGTGCTCAACCACATCTACTCGCGGCGCGGCGACAAGGGCGGGATCGAGTACTTCTGGCCGCACGAGGTGGAGAACACCTTTGATGAGGGCGGCAAGATCAACGGCGCGCGGCTGAAGGAGGCCAAGGGCGACCTGCCCGCTGGGACCGCCATCACCTACGAGGGCGTGGGCACGATGTCCAAGTCCAAGAACAACGGCGTGGACCCGCAGGACCTGATCGACCGCTACGGCGCCGACACGGCGCGCCTGTTCGTGATGTTCGCCTCACCGCCGGAACAGACGCTGGAGTGGAACGACGCCGGCGTGGAAGGCGCGCACCGCTTCTTGAAGCGCGTGTGGGGCTTTGCGGCAGGCCACGCCGCCACGCTGCAGCGCGCCACTGCCGGCGACTTGAGCCAGGCCGCTCTGCGCGCTGAGGCCAAGGCGCTGCGGCGTGAGGTGCACCTGGTGCTGCGCCAGGTGAGCTACGACTACGAGCGCATGCAGTACAACACCGTGGTCTCGGGCTGCATGAAGCTGCTGAACGCGCTGGAGGCCTTCAAGCCTGACGGCAGCGACGGCGACGCCGCCGTGCTGTGCGAGGGCGCCTCGGTGCTGCTGCGCGCGCTGTACCCGGCCTGCCCGCACCTGACCTCGGTGCTGTGGCGCGACCTCGGCCTGGAGTCGGCGGCAGGCGACCTGCTCGACGCCCCCTGGCCCGAGGTGGACGAAGCCGCGCTGGTGCAAGACGAAATCGAGCTCGTGTTGCAGGTCAACGGCAAGACCCGCGGCGCGATCCGCGTGCCGGCCAGCGCCGACCGTGCGGCCATCGAGGCGCTGGCAGCCGCCAGCCCGGAGACGGCCCGATTCACCGAGGGCCGCCCGCCCAAGAAGGTCATCGTCGTGCCAGGCCGCCTGGTCAACGTGGTGGCGTGACCTTCCATGGTGCCCGGCCGCCCGAACGCACCTGGTCGCACGGCCGTGCATGAGCAGGCGGCCGCTCCGCAGACGCTGCTGTCCAAACGCGCGTGGCTGCAGACCGGCCGGGCCACCGCGCTCGGGGGACTGATCTGGGCCCTGGCAGGCTGCGGGTTCCAGCTGCGCCGCGAACCCACCCTGCCCTTCAAGCGCATCGCCCTGAGCGGGTTTGGCGCGCGCTCCACACAGGCCGCCGCGCTGCGGCGCGCCGTGGGGGCCGATGTCGAGGTGGTGGCCTCGCCCTCCCAGGCGGACGTGGTGGTGGTGGCGCTGGCGGAGGCCCAGGAGCGCGGCGTGGTGGGCTTCACCGCCGCCGGGCAGGTGCGTGAGCTGCAACTGCGCGTCAAGCTGCGCTACCGCGTGCTGGGCCGAGACGGTCAGGAGTGGCTGGGCCCCACGGAGCTGAGTCAGCTGCGCGACATGACCTACAACGAGGCGCTGGCACTGGCCAAGCAGCAGGAAGAAAGTCAGCTGGTGCGCGACATGGAGACCGACATCGCACGGCAGGTGGTGCGTCAACTGGCCTCGCTGCGCCGGCCGGGAAGCCCCTGAGATGCAAGTTCGCGCCGACCAACTGCAGGCGCAACTCGCCGACGGCGCGCGGGGCGGCCTGCAGCCGCTCTATACCGTGGTGGGCGACGAGCCCTTGCTGCAGCAGGAAGCGGCCGACGCCATCCGTACCGCGGCACGCGCGGCGGGCTGCAGCGAACGCGAGGTCTTCAACGTCAGCGGGGCCCACTTCGACTGGAGCGGCGTGCTCGGGGCGGCGCAGGAACGAAGCCTGTTTGCCGAATCCAAGATCATCGAGATCCGCATTCCCTCCGGCAAGCCGGGCAAGGAGGGCAGCGATGCGCTCCAGCGCTACACCGAACGGTTGCCCGAAGGTGTGGTGACGCTGGTACTGCTGCCGGCCGTGGAGTACGCCCAACTCAAGAGCGGCTGGTACACCGCCCTGCAGACGCAGGGCGTGATGGTGAAGGTGGAGCCCGTGGAGCGGCCGGCCCTGCCCACCTGGATCGCCCGCCGCCTGGCCAGCCAGGGCCAGCGCGTGCGCGAGGGCGAAGAGGGTCAGCGCACCTTGGCCTTCTTCGCCGACCGGGTGGAGGGCAACCTGTTGGCGGCCCATCAAGAGATCAGCAAGCTCGCCCTGCTGTACCCACCGGGTGAGCTGAGTGCCGAGCAAGTCGAGTCGGCCGTGCTGAACGTCGCACGCTACGACGTGCGCCAGTTGTGCGAGGCGGTGCTGGCCGGCCAGGTGGCCCGG
Organism: uncultured beta proteobacterium; assembly: GCA_903885585.1. GTDB lineage: Bacteria > Pseudomonadota > Gammaproteobacteria > Burkholderiales > Burkholderiaceae_C > Rubrivivax. The sequence goes on along the minus strand of CAISJH010000152.1, from coordinate 15,064 downwards.
GCGTGGCGCATGCTGGATGGACTCAAGGCCGAGGGCGAGTCGCCCGTGGCCGTGCATTGGCCGCTGGCCGACGACCTGCGGGCCCTGCAGCGTGTACGCCAGGCGCTGGACGAAGGACAGCCCATGCCCATGGCCCTGAATGCCGCCCGGGTGTGGGGGCCGCGGCAACGCCAGATCGAGCGCGCCGCCCCGCTGCTCAGCCAGCGTGCGCTCACGCGCCTGGTGATGGCAGCCAGCCTGTGCGACGGCATCGCCAAAGGGCTGCGACGGCCCGATTGGCCGGAAGACCCCTGGGAAGCGCTGCGGCGCCTGATCCTCATGACGCTGCATTTCACGGCGGCAAGCCGCGGGGGCAGCGCATCCCGCGGTGCCGGGGCGGCCCCGCTGGTGCTCAACGCCTGAGAGGGCTCAATAGCCGCGCTGGCGGTCCACCAGGTGCAGCAAGGGCCGTCCGGCCTGCAGCCGCGCCAGGTTGTCGGCAACCACCTCGGCTGCGCTGCGCAGGTCGGTCAGCGCCGCCACGTGAGGCAGCACGGTCACCCGGGGATGACGCCAGAACGGGTGCTCGGGCGGCAGGGGCTCGGTCGCAAAGACGTCCAGCACCGCATGCGACAAGCGGCCAGCGTCCAGGGCCGCCAGCAGGTCAGCCTCGACCAGGTGGCCCCCTCGTCCGAAGTTCACCAGGGCCGCGCCCGTCTTCACCTGGGACAGGAAACCAGCGTTGACGATGCCCCTGGTGTGGGGTGTCAATGGCAGCAGGTTGAGCACGACGTCGGCTGCGGCCAGGCCTTGCTCCAGGCCTTCGGTGCCGCGCAAGACCGCCACGCCCGCGGGGCCTTCGGCCTCGGCGGTCTGGGGGGCGGTGGCATCAGCCGTGCCCCGACGCCAAGCCGACACCCCGTAGCCCTGCGCGGCCAGGGCTGCGGCCACCGCCGCGCCCATGGTGCCCAGGCCCAGTACCAGCACCCGTACATCCGCTGCGCGCTGCTGCGGCAGTTGGTGCCAGAGCCCGGCGCGCTGCTGCTGTGCGTAAAGGAAGAAGCCTCGGTGCAGGGCCGTCACCGCCCACAGCGCCGACTGCACCATCGCGGCCGTCATCGAGGGGTCCACCATCCGCGCCAGGGGCAGGCCCTGGGGCACGGTGCGGTCGGACAGGAGACGGTCTACCCCTGCCCAGAGCGACTGGATCAACCGCAGCCCCTGCACCTGGGAGAGCGCGCCGGCCGGTGGGTTCGCCACCACCGCCACATCGGCCTGCACGGGTTGCGGCTCGGCAACGTCGGGGCGCGAGGGGGTCAACCACTCGTGGCCGGGCGCGGCCGACTGCAGGGCCTCCCGCCAGGCCTGGGCCTCAGGGGGGTCGATGTCCGCTGCAAAGAAGATACGCATGGCTTTCGTCACCTGGTTGCGGCGGGGGGTGCTGTCTCGCCGGCGCAGCGCCGCAGTTGAGCGATCGCCTCGGTCACGGTGGTAGCGCGCACCGCAGCGCGGTCGCCCGTGCAGTGCAGCAAGCGCGGCAGGGGCTGCTGGCCCTGGACGGCGGTGGCCAGCCACACCGTCCCCACAGGCTTGCCAGGCACGGCCCCGCCCGGCCCCGCGATGCCAGTGACCGCCACCGCCACATGAGCCCGGGAATGCTGCAGGGCCCCTGCAGCCATGGCGCAGACCACCTCTCGACTGACGGCGCCGTGCTGAACGATGAGACCCGGATCCACACCCAGCATCTGCGCCTTGGCCTCGTTGCTGTAGGTGACAAAGCCGCGGTCAAACCAGTCGCTGGAACCGGCCAGCGAGGTACAAGCTGCTGCGATCAGCCCGCCCGTGCAGCTCTCGGCCGTGGCCAGCCGCCAGCCGCGGGCACGCAGGGCCTGCGCCAGCGCCTGCAAGTCGTCCGTCGCGCTTGTATCCACGCTCATGCCTCCCACCACCATCCCTCTGCCCGAGGTCATCCCGAGGTCATCCTTGCCAGAAGGCCTGGGCCACCGGCCAGGCCTGCACCCCGAGGGCCAGCACCAGCAAGGTGCAGCCCGCGGCCACCAGATCGTCAAAGAGGATGCCCAGGCCCTGCCGCCAGCCGATGGGCTCGCCGGCACGGGCCTTGAACAAGCCGTCGGCCCAGGCCACCGGGCCGGGCTTGACGGCATCGAAGAAGCGGAACAAGGCGAAGGCCACGGCCTGCATCCACCAACCCGCAGGCATCACCAGCCACAGCACCAGCCAGAAGGCCACGATCTCGTCCCAGACGATGGCGCCGGGATCGGACACCCCCAGATCTCGCGCCGTGCGGGTGCAGGCCCACACGCCCACGCCGCACGACAACGCGATCAGCAGGCCCCAGCCGCGCGGGCCCAGGAACGGATCGAGCACGAGAAAGGAAGCCCAGGCCCAGAGCGTGCCCACCGTGCCAGGCGCCTTGGGCGAGAGGCCGCTGCCCAAGCCCAGCGCCACCCAGCGCGCCGGGTGCGCCGCCATGAAACGCCCCGTCGGCCGCCGCGGGCTCTGTGAAGCTGCGTTCATGACTTGAAGTGGTCAAAGGCCTGCAGGCGCTGCAGCGGCACGGCCTGACCCGCCGCGTCGACGACGCACAGGCCCGGGCGGGCGGTGATGTGACCTATGCACTGCACGGGCACACCCGAGAGGCGGCCGGCCTCCAGCACCGCATCGTGGCGGCCGGCCGGCGCGCAGAACAGGAGTTCATAGTCGTCACCGCCGGCCAGCAGGCACTCCTCGCGAAGCGCCGGGGGCTGGGCCGCCAGCACGGCGCTGTGCGGCAGGCGGGCCAACTCCACCTGCGCCCCCACGCCACTGCGCTGCAGGATGTGGCCCAGGTCACCGATCAGGCCGTCACTCAAGTCGATCGCGGCGCTGGCCACGCCGCGCAGGGCCATGCCCAGCTGCACTCGGGGCTGCGGCTGCTCCATGGCGGTGCGCACCTGCTCCATCGCGGCTGCGTCCATGGCCAGGCGCCCGCGAAAGACCTCCAGCGCCAGCCGCGCATCACCCAGCTGTCCACTCACCCACAGCTCATCACCCGTCCTCGCGCCTGAGCGCAGCAGCGCCTGGCCAGCCGGTACCTCGCCCATCACCGTGATGCACAGATTCAGCGGGCCGGCCGTGGTGTCTCCGCCCACGAGCTCGATGTCGTGCGCCTCGGCCAGGGCGAACAGCCCCTCGGCGAGGCCGGCCACGAAGGTCTCGTCAGCCCGGGGCAGCGACAAGGCCAGGGTGAAAGCCAGGGGCCGCGCCCCGCAGGCCGCAAGATCGCTCAGGTTGACCGCCAGGGCCTTGTGCCCGAGGCGGCGCGGTGGCACGGTGGTCAGGAAGTGCCGCCCCTCCACCAGCATGTCGGTGGAGACGGCCAGCTGCATGCCCGGCGAGAGAGCCAACAGCGCGCAGTCGTCCCCCACGCCGAGCGCCGCGCGCCGCACCGGACGCTCGAAGTAGCGCCGGATCAGGTCGAACTCGCCCAGAGTCTGGCTCATGACGGCTCCTGGCCGGCGCTGCGCAGGCCATTGGCCAGCTCCACCGCCGACTTCACGCCCATCTTCTCGAAGATCCGCGCGCGGTGCACTTCCACCGTGCGCACGCTGATGTGCAGCTCATCGGCGATCAGCTTGTTGGGCCGGCCTTTGACGACGAGCTGCATCACGTCGCGCTCGCGCTCGGTGAGCTCGGCCAGACGGTGCGCCACGTCGCCGTGCTGGCGGCGCTGCGCCAAGGCCTGGGCACTGGACTGGAGCGCCTGCTCCACGCGGTCAACCAGGGCGTTGTTGGAAAAGGGCTTCTCCACAAAGTCGAAGGCGCCGCGCTTGACGGCCGCCACCGCCGTGGGCACGTCGCCATGCCCGGTGAGAAAGATCACGGGCAAGGACGCCAGCCAGCCCCGTTCGATCAGGCGCTCAAACAAGGCCAGACCGCTCATGCCCGGCATGCGTACATCCAGCAGCACGCAGGCCGGGGCGTCAGGCCAGTCGCCCGCCCTGGCCGCTGCACGCTGTTCGGCCGCGGCCTCGAAGGCCTCGGCGCTGGCAAAGCCTTCGGACAGCAAGCGCCGCGAGCGCAGCAACCAGGCCAGCGCGTCACGCACCACGTCCTCATCGTCCACGATGTAGACGATGGGCAGGCCGAGTGTGGGGTCCAATGGCGTCATGAGCGGGGCAGTCCGGCAGCCGGGAGCGTAAACCGGAACCGTGTGCCCGGGCAGGACTCGGGCCCAAGTTCCACACCGACGGGCGACTCGAACTCCAGGGCGCCACCGTGCTGCTCCACCACCGTGCGGCACAGGCTCAGGCCCAGCCCCATGCCCTCGGCGCGGGTGGAGAAGAAGGGCGTGAACAGCCGGGCGGCCACCTCGGACCCGATGCCGCCCCCGGCGTCGGTCACCGAGAACTCCACCCAGCGCGCATGCCGCTGCCGCACACCCAGGCGCAATACGCGCTGCGCCAGCGGGGTGGCGGTCTCCATGGCCTGGATGCCGTTGCGCGCAAGATTGAGCAGCACCTGCTCGACCATCGTGCGGTCACAACGCACGGCGGGCACGGCCTCGGGCAGATCCAACTCGATGCGGGCCCCGCTCTTGCGCGCCTGCAGTCGCACCAGCGGCAGCACCGCGTCCAGCAACTGGGCGCAGCCCACCGGCTCCTGGTGCTGATCGCGCCGGCGGACGAAGTCATGCACGCTGCGGATCACCCGGCCCGCGCGCTCAGCCTGCTCGCCCACACGCTGCAGCGCCTCGCGCAGCAGCCCCGGGGTCTGGCCGTCGGGCTGCTCCAGCATGTTCAGGCTGGCACTGGCATAGCTGGCGATGGCAGCCAGGGGCTGGTTGAGCTCGTGGCTGAGCAGCGACGCCATCTCGCCCACGGTGGCCAGTCGAGCCGAGGCCTGCAGGCGCTCCTGCTGCTGCCGAGACAGCTCCTCCACGCGGCGTTGATCGGTCACGTCCAAGACCGCGCTCATCCACCCCGTGTGCGCCCCATTGCCATCCACCAGCGGCGCCTCGTAAATCATCACGGGAAAGCGCTCGCCGTCGCGCCGCATGAACAGGGTCTCAAAGCCTTCGCGCCCGCCGCCTGTCAGCGGGCTGGTGGGCTCGTCGGCCGGGCGTGGGGCCAGCCTCGTGGCCTGCCGCTGGGTGTACTCCTGCACGCGCTCCGCAGGCCAGTAGGGTGGTACCGCCGTGCCCAGCAAGGCCTCGGCTGGAAAGCCGACCATCGCGCAGAAGGCCGGGTTGACGTACGTGATGCGGCCGTCGAGGTCACGGGCCCGCAGGCCCGTGGACAGCGAATCCTCCATCGCCTTGCGGAAGGCCAGCGCCTCGGCCAGGGCCGCCTCGGCCTGCGCACGGCGCCGGAAATCGCGTGCCAGCAGCAGCACCAGCACCGTCAACGCGAGTGACAGGCCCAGCACCAGGGCCACCGCGAGGTTGGGGATCAGGCTCGGCCGCCCGGCCGAACTGTCCGCCCGCAACAGCATTGAGCGGGCTGGCAGGTCCACGATGCGCTCGGCCACGTACACCCCCAATCCCCGACGCGTGCCGGCCCGCGCGAGGCGGGAGCCGTCGCTCTCTACCAGAGAGAGCTCGTGCCGCCCTGCGGGGGCAGCCCCCAGCGCCGACTCCAGCAACTGCGGCAGCGACCAGGTGGCCACCAGAAACCCGGTGATCCGACCCTCGCTGAGCAGCGGCACGCACAAATCCATCACCTCCACACCCGCGCCGCCCTCGAAAGGCACGTAGTAGGAGCGGGTGAAGGCCGGTGCGGCGGCGCGGCGGGCCACCGAACAGGCGGTGTCGATTTCCGGCTCCACGTCGGAGCGGCGCAGCCGCGTGAACAGCGGCGGACCGTAGCGGCTCTCCGCCAGCGACGACACCGCTGCGCCCGGGCCGCGGCGCTCCAGGCGCAGCAGCTCGCGCCGTGCTTGCAGCAACTGCTCGGCCCGCACGTCCCACTCCAAGTTGGTGATGGCCGGCCAGGTCAGCGGTTGCAGGTCCTGGATGCCCCGCGTGACCTGCCGCTTGGTCTCGGCCGCTACCTCCAGCGCTACCGCCTCGGCCTCGTCCTGGGCCCTTGAGGACTCGAAGGACACCGTCAGCATCACGAGCAGCCCCTGCACCACCGCCAGCAGCATCAGCAGCGCAGCCCACATGAGGCTGCGGCGCCATCGCAAACGTGCCAGCAGGGGCCAGGACCTTCGGGGCTGAAGCATGGGGCGAAGTATGGTCCCGCCGCGGGCGGCGCAGCGGTGGGACGGCGGCCCGGCGCAAAGACCCCGGAAGGGGGGGCGGCCTACAATCCGCGCCCCGCGGTGGCCCGGTCAGAAAGACCGCTCACCGCACTGACTTGCTCCATGCACGGCAGCCCATGTCCGCCACGCGGCGGCAGCGTTTCACACCTAATCTTTGAGTCGCATCGCCATGTCGTCTTCCGAAGAAAAGCGCGCGCAACTGCGCCGCGCCGCGCTGGAGTACCACGAGTTCCCGACGCCGGGCAAGGTGGCGATTGCTGCCACCAAGCAGCTGGTCAACCAACGAGACCTCGCCCTGGCCTACTCGCCGGGGGTGGCGGCAGCCTGTGAGGAGATCGTCAAAGACCCCGCCAACGCCTACCGCTACACCTCCAAGGGCAACCTGGTGGCCGTGGTGTCCAACGGCACGGCCGTGCTGGGCCTGGGCGACATCGGCCCGTTGGCCTCCAAGCCGGTGATGGAAGGCAAGGGCGTGCTCTTCAAGAAGTTCGCCGGCATCGACGTCTTCGACCTGGAAGTCAACGAGAAGAACCTGGACAAGCTGGTCGACATCATCGCGGCGCTGGAGCCGACCTTCGGCGGCGTGAACCTGGAGGACATCAAGGCGCCTGATTGCTTCTACGTCGAGCGCAAGCTGCGCGAGCGCATGAAGATCCCCGTCTTCCACGATGACCAGCATGGCACCGCCATCGTGGTGGGTGCGGCGCTGCTCAACGGCCTCAAGGTCACGGGCAAGGACCTCAAGTCCATCAAGCTCGTCACCTCCGGCGCCGGCGCCGCCGCCCTGGCCTGCATCAACCTGCTGGTCAAGCTGGGGGTCCCCCGCGCCAACATCTGGGTGACCGACTTGGCGGGGGTGGTCTGGAAGGGCCGTACCGAGCTGATGGACCCGGACAAGGCCGAGTTCGCCCAGGACACGCCGCTGCGTACGCTGGCTGAGGTGATCGAGGGTGCCGACGTGTTCCTGGGTCTCTCGGCGGCCGGCGTGCTCAAGCCGGCGATGGTGGCGCAGATGGCGGCACAACCGCTGATCTTCGCGCTGGCCAACCCCACGCCGGAAATCATGCCCGAGGAGGTGCGCTCGGTGCGCGACGACGCCATCATGGCCACGGGGCGGACGGACTATCCCAACCAAGTCAACAACGTCCTGTGCTTCCCCTACATCTTCAGGGGTGCGCTGGACAGCGGGGCCACCACCATCACGGACGAGATGGAGGTGGCGGCCGTGCACGCCATTGCCGAGCTCGCGCAGGCCGAGCAATGCGAGGTCGTGGCCGCCGCCTACGCTGGCGCCAACCTGAGCTTCGGGCCTGAGTACCTGATTCCCAAGCCCTTCGACCCGCGCCTGATGATGAAGATCGCGCCAGCGGTGGCCAAGGCCGCGGCCGACTGCGGCGTGGCACAGCGTCCGGTGCTGGACTTCGATGCCTACCGGGAGAAGCTGCAGGGCTTTGTCTACGCCTCGGGCTCGATCATGAAGCCCATCTTCAGCCTGGCCAAGCGCGCGGCGCACAAGCGGGTGGCCTATGCCGAGGGAGAGGAAGAGCGCGTGCTGCGGGCCGTGCAGGTAGTGGTGGACGAGAACCTCGCGCGCCCCACGCTGATCGGCAGGCCGCCCATCATCGCCCAGCGCATCGAGAAGTTCGGGCTGCGCCTGGTGGAGGGCCGCGACTACGACGTGGTCAACACGGAAGACGACCACCGCTACCGCGACTACTGGCAGACCTACCACCAGATGATGGAGCGGCGCGGGGTCACGGAACAGCTGGCCAAGATCGAGATGCGTCGCCGGCTCACCCTGATCGGCACGATGCTGTTGCACAAGGGCGAGGTGGACGGCCTGATCTGCGGTACCTGGGGTACCACCGCCCGACACCTGGGCTTTGTGGAGGAAGTGATCGGCAAGCGTCCGGGGGTCAAGACCTTCGCCTGCATGAACGGGTTGCTGCTGCCCGGGCGGCAGGTCTTCCTGGTAGACACGCATGTGAATGCCGATCCAACGGCGGCACAGATCGCCGAGATCACGGTGATGGCGGCGGAGGAGCTCAAGCGTTTTGGCATCGAGCCCAAGGCGGCCTTGCTGTCGCACAGCAACTTCGGATCCAGTGACCTGCCTTCGGCGGTGAAGATGCGCGAAGCCTTGGTCCTCGTGCGCGAGCGGGCCCCGTGGCTGACGGTGGACGGCGAGATGCACGGCGACACCGCCCTGGACGCGGCCTACCGTCAGCAATTGATGCCGCGCAGCACCTTGACGGGCGAGGCCAATCTGCTGGTACTGCCCAACATCGACGCCGCCAACATCAGCTACAACCTGCTCAAGACTGCAGCGGGCGGCGGCATCGCCATCGGGCCGGTGCTGCTGGGTGCCGCCAAGCCGGTGCACATCCTGACTGCCTCGGCCACCGTGCGCAGAGTGGTGAACATGACGGCGCTGACCGTGGCTGACGCCAGCGCGGCGCGCTGAGCCGCAGGCGTCGAGCATGGCACAACTTTCAGATGTGAGTAAACACTGCTGAATCTCAGAACATGGGTCGGCGATGGCCCCCGGGCTTGAGGTTTTTCCGGGTCTCCGGTAACATTCAAGTCTTGGTTTTGAGGGTTTTCCCGTGTTCTGGCTTGGCCGGTCAAAGGTGAGGCAGTCCGTATCGAAGTTAGGGCTCGCTCTCGTTCTGGGTGTTCATCTGCTGGGTTCAGCCCCCGCAGCCGCCCGGACCGAAGTCCCTGCTGAGAGCATGGCTACGGTGGCTTTGACCACCTTGCCATCCCAAGCACGAGAAACCCGTCGATTGATCAGCACGGGCGGTCCTTTTCCGTACGAAAAGGACGGCACGGTGTTTCGCAACCGCGAGCGGTTGTTGCCGGCAGAGGCCCGAGGCTTCTACCGCGAGTACACCGTGAAGACGCCCGGGCTGAAGCATCGCGGAGCCAGAAGAATCGTGTGTGGCGGCCGTGAGCCGGCCAGTCCGCTGAATTGTTATTACACCGCCGATCACTATGCGAGCTTCCAGCGCATCGTGGAATGAGGTTGGTGACCGTGTCGGAATTCATTGAACCCAGGGGGACAGCGACCATGCAGTTGCAGACCATCCGCTCCAACATCGTCCAGTCGATCCGGGCCTACCGGGTTGAAGACCTGATGGCTGCCGCTCAGACGGCAGGACACCACTTTCTCTACGCCAACGTGTCGTCGGCGCAGAGCAAGCAAGACGTGCTCGAGGGCATTGCCCAGGCTTTCACCTTTCCTGCGCACTTCGGCAAAAACCTGGATGCGCTGTACGACTGCATGACGGACATCGTGCACAAGTCAGGCGCGCAGCCGGGCTTTGTGGTGGTGCTGGAGCAGTTGCCCGACAACCCCCGCTTTGACCGCGAGGCACGCGAGCAGCTGCTGGACGTCTTCCGCGATGCGGCGGACTTCTGGTCCGAGCGCAAGATTGCGTTCCGCTGCTTCTACTCGTTCGCGGTCACGCGCTCGCAGGACCAGACTGACAAGCCCCTGGAGGCCCTGCCGGCCGAGCAGCCCATCGTGCCGAAGCCCACGCCCAAGGTGTCGGTTTCCAAGACGGGGGTCAACCCCAACTTCGGCATGAACATGCCGATGATGAGCAGCGCCTTCGACACCGCCGCCTGGTTGCGCGCTGCGGCCTGAGCCTCAGCCGCCCAGACTCCGCGCCAGTTCGACGTACTCGTTCACCGGCACTTCTTCGGCGCGCCGCTGCGCATCGAAGGTGCCGGTGAAGTCTTTTTGGGCCAGCCATCGGCCGAGCGTGTGCCGCAGCAGTTTGCGCCGCTGAGAAAAGGCCACTGTGACAAGCTCTGACAACAGCCGCGCGTCGGCCAGCGGCGGCTGGGCGAGAGGTTGCATGCGCACCACCGCCGAGTCCACCGCGGGCGGCGGATCAAAAGCCTCCGGCGGCACGTCCAGCACACGCTCCATGGCGTAGCGCCACTGCAGCATCACGCTCAGGCGTCCATAGGCCTTGCTGTCAGGTCCGGCCACCATGCGATCCACCACCTCGCTCTGCAGCATGAAGTGCTGGTCCTGCACGATGTCTGCCGCCTCCAGCAGGTGGAACAAGATGGGTGTGGAGATGTTGTAGGGCAGATTGCCCACCACCCGCAAGGACGTCTGCAGGGCTGCACCCGCGTGGCTGCACGCCTGCGACTGCACAGCACGCCAGTCCACACGCAGCACATCCGACTCCAGCACCTCCAGACCCGGCCAGGCGCGCAGACGGGCCGCCAGGTCGCGGTCGAGTTCGATGACGGTCAAGCGGCCGCAGCGCTGCAACACGGGACGGGTCAGTGCGCCCAGTCCGGGCCCGATCTCCACCAGCGCCTGACCTGGCCGCGGATCGATCGCATCGGCAATGGCCTCGATCAGGCCAGCGTCGGTGAGAAAGTGCTGGCCGAAACGCTTACGAGGAATGTGCTTCATGCGGCAGCGCCTTGAAGCGGGCTGCTACACCAGCCCGTCAGCGCAGGGAGAAGATCGGTCAAAGCGGCGGCTCGCGCATCTCAACGTAGGCCCGGCCACGCAGGTCACGCGCCCACTCCAGGTAGGCGTCGTCAAACCGTTGCTCACGCATGGCGTTGCGCGCCTGCTCACGCAGTTGCCTGGGGTCGATCGCCACGTCACGACGCTCCAGCACCTGGATCAGGTGCACGCCAAAGCGTGAGACCACGGGCTGCGAGAGCCCGCCCAGCGGCAGGGCGTTCATCGCATCTTCAAACTCCGGCACCATGGTGCCCGGGGCCGCCCAACCGAGGTCGCCCCCCTGCGCCGCCGAGCCATCCTCGGAGAACTCGCGCGCCATGTCCTCGAAGCTGCGCGTGCCTGCCTCGATCAAGCGCCGGTAGCCAGCCAGGCGCGCCTGCGCCGCCTCCGCCGTGAGCCGGTTGGAAGTGCGCAGCAGGATGTGGCGCGACCGCGTCTGCGTGACCTGGGACTGCGACACATCAGCGCGCGACAGGACCTTGAGCACGTGGAAGCCGGCACCGCTGCGCACCAGCGCCGGGGTGACCTCCCCGGCCTTGAGCGTGCGCGTGGCTTCGACGAAGAGGTCGGGCAGCCGGGACGCCGGGCGTGCGCCGATCTCCCCGCCCCGCTCACGCTGCGCGTCCTCGGACACCTGGCGAGACACGGTTTCGAAGGGCTCGCCCGCGCGCACTCGGGCCAGGGCGGCCTCGGCCAGACGACGACGCTCGGCCAACACCGCCTCGCTCGCACCGTCGGGCACAGACACCAGAATCTGCGCCAGGTTCAGCGGGGCATCGGCTGCGGCCGCGCGGCGCTGGCGCTCGAGATAGTCCTCCACGTCGCTGTCGGTCAGGCGGATGCGCTGGTAGACCTCGCGCTCACGGGTGCGCTCGACCAGCAGTTGATCGCGCAGGTTCGCTCGAAAGCGCGTGAGATCGATGCCCTCGGCTGCCAGGCGTTCTCGCAGCTGTGCCACGTTGAGCTGGTTCTGTGCGGCCACGGTCTGCACCGCGCGGTCCAGCTCGACGTCATCCACCTTGCCGCCGGTATCGCGCGCGTGGGTCAGGATGACGCGCTCTTCGATCAGAGCCTCGACGATCTGGCGCTTCAACTCCTCCTCGGGCGGCAGGCGGGCCCCCGTGCGCTGGGCATCTTCCTGGGAGCGCGCCAGGCGGCGTGACACCTCCACCGCCGTCACCAGCTCCTGGTTGACGATGGCGACGATGTAGTCGCCGCTGCGCACCGCAGCACGATCGGCCGCCCGGGTGGCGGCCCGATCGGTGGCGGTGGGCTGGCCCTGCGCCCAGGCGCAGGGCATCGCGCTGGCAGTCATGCAGGCGGCGGCTAGAGCCGCCCGCCGGAAGCGGGCTACAAAGTCGGTCATGGAGAGGTCCCCGTCGGGGTCGTGACACTGTCTTCACGCAGGGGGCGGAAGCCTGAGGCATTGTCCTTCAAGACCCGCAGCGGACCTGAGGTGGAGCGAGACAGTCCGGCCAACTCCAGCTGAAAGATCATGCGCGTCGTGGCCTGGCCTTGGCCGGTGGCCTGACGCTCGACAAAGAAGCGGCTGGTCCAGCAGCCAGCATCCACCTCCAAGCCAACCAGGGCATCGGTCAGCCGCTGTTCACGCGTGCTGTAGTTCATGCGCCCCAGGCTGTACCAGCGCCGCTGGCAGCCGGTGCTGGCCGCCTGGGCAGCGGGCGCCGCAGATGGGCGACCCAGCCGCCACTGGAGCGGCCACTGCCAGCTGAGTTCCCACTGCTCGGCGAGGCCCCTGCTGTAGCGGTGGGTCGCGCTGAGCAGCCGGGACTCGCCGGCGTCATGACGCGCCGACACCACGGACCGCACGACATTCTGGTCTTCCGCGTTCCAGCGCAACGAGCCCTCCAGGCCCCACTGGGGGATCACCGAGGTGGAGCCCAGCAGCAGCAGATCGGACGTCCGGCCCGTGAAGGGCTGGCCGTCGGGCGTGATGCGCTGGTCTGCCAGCAAGAAGCGCTGCACCAGACCCAGACGCAACAACTCGGCGCCGCTGGTGGCATCCAGCATCCGGGTGACGGCCCCGACATTGAGCTGGTTGGCATCCGAGACCCGGTCGATGCCGCTGAATTCGTTACCCGTGAAGATGGAGCTGAAATTGAAGTCCCGTCCCGCACTGTCGAAGGACAGATAGGGGCTCTGCTCGCGCCAGGGTGTGCGCACGTACAGGACGCGCGGCTCCAGGGTCTGCCGCAGGGCGCGGCCAAAGGCCGTGGTCGTCCGCTCGAAAGTCAGGCCACCGTCCAGGCTGAAGCTGGGGACGGCACGCGCCAGCCGTGTCCGCCCATCGGGCAAGGCCTGGTCCAGGTCGTATCCCGCCACGTTCAGCGACAGCCGGGGCGTGAGCCAGCCCCCGGGCTGGCGCCAGGTCCGCTCCAGGTGGCCCGCCAGGTGCAGACGCTGACCATTGGGACGCGTGGAACTCGCCACGGCAGACGCCAGCTCAAAGCGGTTGAACTCGAGCTCGAACTCGCCTTGCAGCAAGCTGGCCCCGTCCGTCTGGCCCCGCACGCCGGCCTGCAGCACACGGTCGTAGGGTGAAACGATGGGGTCTGTCAGCGACTGCAGGACCTGCCAGCGTCGGGTACGCACATAGGCCAGCAGGTCCGCGGGGACCACAGACGTCGCGGGCGCCCACGAAATGGGCTGCTCCAGTCCCGCCATCATGGGCAGCAGACGCGGCGTCCAGGACAGCGCGCTGGCCTGGAAGTCCTTCCACCAGTTATCGTCCGAGACCCTCGTCAGGGACCACTCATAACGCCCGGCGGAGACGCCACCCGCCTGCGCGAAGGCGAAGGGCAGTTGCCCCTGGTGCGATGCCTGCACGGCATGGCGGCTTCGACCGGCCAGTTTGTCGGCGGGCAGCAGATCCAGCCAGAGCCGACCTTGAAAGCTCGGCTCCAGGTAGCGGAACTCCGCATCCACCCCCGTGCCGCGCCGCGTGACGATGCGCGGAGAGATGGTGGCGTCACGCTGGGGCGCGATGTTCCAGTAGTAGGGCACGCCCAGCGACAGGCCGCTGCGGCTGTCCAGCCGGACATCCGGCGGCAGCCAGCCCGTTTTGCGCTCCCCCGTGACCGGGAAACTCAGGCGAGGCAGGGCCAGCAAGGTGAGTCCGAGAAAGCGCAACCTCGCGTCCTCGGCCACGCCTTCGTTGGCGTCCAGGTCCACACTCAGTTTGCGGGCCGTGAGCAGCCAGTCAGGCCCCCCTGAGCCATCCAGGGGGCAGCTGGAGTACACCGGCTGCGTGGCCTGGAAGCGGGAACTCCCAGCGAAGTCGATGCGCTGGGCGCGCCCACCCGTCTTGGTCCGGCCGATGTCGAACTCGGGCTGCAGGAAGAAGCCTTCAAAGGACTGCACCGTCAGCTCCAGGAGCGGCCCCCGGAAGGTGGAGCCCTCCCGGCTGACGCTGACGCGGCCCTCGGCCACCGCGCGATCGCTCTGGCTGCGGTAGGTCAACCGGTCGGCCTTGAGCAGCAGGCCTCCTTGGCGCAACTCGACCTCGCCCTCGGCCCGCGCTTCCTGATCGGCCGTGCCACTGAGTGAGCGCGCCTCGATCCTGACCGGCTGGTCAGCGTCTGGCCTGGCCGCCTGGGCACCGAAGGACCCCAACAGCAGCGTGGCACAGGTCAGGGCCCATGGGCTCGAGGAGGGAAGTTGCACCGGTCTGGAAAGTGGATGAAGGGAAGAGACGGCTGACGGACGCCGGGTCGGCCGGCTGCGGCGCACCAACGGCCTCCCTAGAATCCATCGATTATCGACCTCGCCCTGGCGCCGCACCTGCACATGACCTCCTCCGCGATCGACTGGCCCACTGCCGAACGCCAGGCTGCGTTTGATCAGTGGATGGCAGCCCTGACCGGAACCTGGGGCCTGCAGCCCGAGACCTTGGCGGCGGCGTCGGCCGATGCGAGCTTCAGGCGGTACCTGCGCGTATCAGGCGCCCGGGCGGGCCAGCCCTGCACCTTTGTCATCATGGACGCGCCACCGCCCCAGGAGGATGTGCGCCCCTTCGTGCGTATCGCCGGGCTGATCCGACAGGCGGGCTTGCATGCGCCGGAGGTGCTGGCCTGCGACGAAGTGAATGGCTTCCTGCTGCTGGAAGACCTGGGCGGACAACTGTTTCTGAAGGTGCTGCAGTCGCAACCGGCCACCGGGCCTGGCAGCCTGGCTGATACCTTGATGCGATCAGCGCTCGACGCCCTGGTGCGCTTTCAGTGTGGCGTGCCGGCGGCTGAACTCGCACCATACGACGAGGCCGTGCAGCGGCGCGAGTTGGAGTTGTTCCCGCAGAGGTGTGTG
>CAISJH010000151.1 GCA_903885585.1 uncultured beta proteobacterium | reverse complement strand
GTGCGCGTGGTGCAGGGCGAGGTGTTTGACGTGGCGGTGGACATCCGCGCCGGCTCACCCACCTTCGGCCGCTGGGTGGGCGAGGTGTTGTCTGAGCAGAACAAGCGCCAACTGTGGATACCCCCCGGCTTTGCCCACGGCTTTGTGACCTTGAGCGAGACAGCCGACTTTCTCTACAAGACCACCGACTTCTATGCCCCCCAGGCCGAACGCTGCATCGCCTGGAACGACCCCGCCATCGGCATTCGCTGGCCCTATGAAGGCCAACCCCAGGTGTCTGCCAAGGATGCGCTGGGGGTGGGGTTGGGTGGGGCGGAGGTGTCTGGCTTATGAGCGGGCTCGAGTGCGCCTGATTGTTGGCCTGAATGCCCGATGATGCACGGGTGAAGCTCGGCGTCGTCATTCCGCTGTTCAACCAGCTGGCCCACACGCAGGCCATGCTGGCCAGTTTGCGTGCCACGCTGCCCGGCGGCGCAGATGGGCCGCAGAACGAGGTGGTGCTGGTGGATGACGGTTCCACCGACGGCACGCGCGAGTGGCTGGCCACGTTGACGGGGCAGCCCGGCTTGCGGGTGGTGCTGAACCCGGGCAACCTGGGCTTTGCGGCGGCCTGCAACGCGGGGGCGGCCGCCTGCCTGGGCGCACAGGTGCTGGCGTTTCTGAACAACGACCTTCGCCTTACCCCCGGCTGGCTGCCGCCCATGTGGCAGGCCCTGCTGCACCAGCCGGCGCTGCGCGCGGGCGTGGTGGGCAATGTGCAGCACCGGCTTGCTGAAGATGGCTCGCTGGCGCCGGAGGTAGACCACGCGGGCGTGCAGCTCACCCCTGCCGGGCAGTTTGAGCACCTGGGGCTTGAACAACTGTGGCTTGTTGAACACCTGCGCGCACTCCCGCCTGGCGCACCGGCCTTCCAGCGCACCCTGGCCGCCACAGGCGCCTGCCTGCTGCTGCGCCGGGCCGACTTTGACGCCGTGGGCGGCTTTGATGTGGCGTACCGCAACGGCTGCGAAGACTTGGACCTGTGCTTCAAGCTGCGCGAGCGGGGCCTTCACACCGTGGTGGCTACTGAAAGCCGCATCGGCCACCACGTGAGCGCCAGCCGCGGCGGGCCATCACCGCAAGACGAGCGCAACAGCCGCCTGCTGTTTGGGCGCTGGCGGGCACTGATCAAGCGCGAGCTGGCAGCAGCTTGGGGGCGGGCGTGGGCGGCGCGTGGGCGCGCGCAGGAGCTTGCGTCTGCAATGGAACGAGGTGTGCCGCCGGGCGCGCAGCAAGTGCCAGCGGGGGGTGGCATGGCCTTGGCGCCTTGGCTGCCGGGCCATCTGACGGGCAGCCTGGGCGGTACCCCCCACGCCGCCGCCCAGACACTGGCCGAGGCGGCGCTGCAGCGCCACGAGCACCGCTGGGCGTTGGAGCTGGGCGGGGTGGATATGAACGCGGGCCTGTCGGTGCGCCCGTTGCACGGCCTGCAATGGCACCCCGCCACCCAGGCCTGGGCGCTGCAGGGTGAGGCGGCGTGGGCGGTGCAGGGCGTGCGCAGCCTGCGGGACTTTCACGTCTGCGGCCGCCTGGCCCCGGGGGTGCAGGCTGAAGGCCTGGAGATCACCCTGTGCGCCAACGGAGTGCATGAGCAGACCTTCCCCCTGGCCGGCCCGGCCTCCAACCCCGCCGCCCGCCACGTCAACGTGGGCCTGCTCAACCCCTTGGTGCTGCCTGGCCTGCCTACCAACACCTTTACCGCGCGCGTGACCCGCGCGGACCCCGCGGTACCTCCCCCCCAGCGCCCCGCCGAGGAAGGCGCGGTCTTGGTGACGCACCTGGTGGTCGATGGGAAGGGGGTGTGAGGGGCTTCCGGTGTAGTTGGTAGTCAATGACCGTAACCTCTAGCACCGGATAATGAGAGCTGCTGTTAGGCAGCACGTCAGGCAGCACTGATGCACCCATGCTCAAAGGTCCAGGAGGTCTACCGTGTACCAGGCTATCGAAGCAACGTCGAAATCGGGTGTCATCCGGCCGCTTGAGCCCGTCTCGTTTGTCGAAGACGAGAGACTGATCATCCTGCGTCTGTCCAAGCTGACTGAAGGCAAGCAGCAATCTGCCCCACCGATCAGAGCAACTGACTGGCGACAGTGGGCGGGTGTGCTGAAAGACTCTCCCCATTTGAACGACGACCCGGTGTCCATTCAGCGGACCATGCGAAATCAATGGGGTTGAGTTCCTGCTTGACACGAACGTCGTGATCGGGCTCTTGAAGGGGTACGAGGCGGCGACGTCGATCGCAGAGTCCAGCGGTCTGGATCTGACCAAGGCGGCGATCAGTCAAATCACCCGAATGGAGCTCCTCAG
>CAISJH010000150.1 GCA_903885585.1 uncultured beta proteobacterium | reverse complement strand
GAACCTGATGGACACCGACCCCGGCGCCTGCATCGCCAAGGCCTACGACATGGTGCTCAACGGCTGGGAGATCGGCGGCGGCTCGGTGCGTATCCACCGCGCCGAGGTGCAGCGCAAGGTGTTCGATGCCTTGAAGATCACGCCCGAGGACGCCAAGGTCAAGTTCGGCTTCCTGCTGGACGCGCTGCAGTACGGCGCCCCGCCGCACGGCGGCCTGGCCTTCGGCCTGGACCGCATTGCCACGCTGATGGCCGGAGCCGATTCCATCCGTGACGTGATCGCCTTCCCCAAGACGCAGCGCGCCCAGTGCCTGCTGACGGGCGCACCCAGCAACGTCGACGAAGCCCAGCTGCGCGAGCTGCACATCCGCCTGCGCAACCCGCAGCCGGCTTAAGAGAGTGAAGGGAGTGACGGGGCGCTGGCCTTGAGATGTCCATGACCACGCCTCGTCCTCCCAAAATCCCCGAGTCGGTGCTGGTGGTGATCCACACCGCCGCGCTCGACGTGCTGCTGATCGAGCGGGCCGACAAGCCCGGCTTTTGGCAGAGCGTCACCGGCTCGAAGGACAGCCTGGACGAGCCACCGGCCGAGACGGCGGCTCGAGAGGTGGCCGAGGAGACCGGCATCCTGGTGGGCAGCCCCGACGTGCCGCCGGATCACCTGCGTGACTGGGGCTTGCGCAACGTCTACGAGATCTACCCGGTCTGGCGGCATCGTTACGCGCCTGGCGTCACGCACAACACCGAGCATGTGTTCGGGTTGCGGGTGCCCGCCGGTATCCCCGTGACCCTGAACCCCCGCGAACACCTGCGCTTTGAGTGGCTTCCCTGGCAGGAGGCGGCGCATCGCTGCTTTTCCCCCAGCAATGCCGAGGCGATCCTGCAGTTGCCGCGTTTCCTGTAGCCTCGCAGGCCATGCCTGCTCCCCGCGACCGCGCCCCGGCCCTTCACCCCATGCACCGCCTGCCCGGGCGCGGCTTTCGCGTGCCGGTGCCCGAGCCGGCGCTTGCGCATGCGCCGGCCCAGGATGCCCTGCGCGTGGCCACCTACAACATCCACAAGGGCGTGCGCGGCCTGGGCCCACGCAAGCGTCTGGAGATCCACAACCTGGGTCTGGCGGTGGAGAGCTTTGATGCTGACGTGGTGTGCCTGCAGGAGGTGCGCCTGTTCCACCACCGGGATGCCCGGCGCTTCCAACACAGCAGGCAGGGCTGGCCTGCGGAGGGACAGGCCGATTTCCTCGCTCCCGAGGGCTACGCCGTGGCCTACCGCACCAACGCCATCACGCGGCATGGCGAGCATGGCAATGCGCTGCTCAGCCGCTGGCCCATCGGCGAGGTGGCGCACCACGACGTGAGCGACCACCGCTTTGAGCAGCGCGGGCTGCTGCATGTGCCCGTGCTGTGGAACGGGCGCTGCGTGCACGTGGTGGTGGCCCACTTTGCGCTGCTGCACGCGGGGCGCCTGCGCCAGGTTCAGCGCTTGGCCGAGTACCTGGCAGCCGAGGTGCCGGCGGGCGAGCCCCTGATGGTGGCCGGTGACTTCAACGACTGGAGCGAGAAGCTCGACGCCCCGATGCGCGGCATCGGCCTCACGCGGGCCACCGACCCCGCCCCCGCAGGCTGGCCGCTGGTGCACAAGCCGACCTTCCCCGCGCTGGCGCCGGTGTTTGCGCTGGACCGGGTGTACCTGCGCGGGCTGCGCTGCCGCTCCACCCTGGTGCCCCGCGGCGCTGGCTGGCGCCGGTGGTCCGACCACCTGCCGCTGTTGGCGGAACTCGAGGTCCTGTGAGGGGCGGGCGGTGAGTGCGGCCGAGAGCCTGCTGGCACCCTTCGAGGGCGGCCACCGTGTGGCTCTGATGCGCGGCGGGGATGAGCTCTTTCCTGCCATGGTCCGGGCCATCGAGTCGGCCCAGTTGGAGGTCTGGCTGGCGACCTACATCTTCAACGACGACCCCTCGGGGCGCCGCGTGGTGCAGGCCATGCGGCAGGCAGCCGCACGTGGCGTGCAGGTGCGGGTGGTGGTGGACGGCTTTGGCAGCAATGGGCGCATTGCGGCGCTGCGGCAGCAGTTGCAGGGCTCGGGGGTGGTGCTGGAGGTGTTTCGCTCACTGGAGCGCTGGTGGGCCTGGAGCCACCCCAGCCAGCTGCGCCGCATGCATCACAAGCTGTGCGCGGTGGACGGCCGACTGGCCTACGTGGGCGGCATCAACGTGGTGGACGACCACTTCGACATCCAGCATGGCTGGACGGCCGAGCCGCGGCTGGACTTCGCGGTGGAGGTGCAGGGCCCAGTGGCCGAGGAGGTGCAGCGCCTGGTGCATGCGCTGTGGACGCGCGCCCACCTGGGCCGCGGCTGGCGCGAGGAGGTGGCTCTGCTGGCGCAGAGCCCAGAGCCGGTGCAGCGCGCCGTCCAGCTGGTGCGCGAGATGCGCGCCCGGGCGCCCCAGATGCCACACCTCCTGGGGGAGCGGCGTACTCGCCTGCGCGACTGGTGGCGGGGAGAAAGCCGCCAAGGCCCGCCGACGCCGCCCGGTTTTGACCGCGTGGCGGGTGAGCCCGTGCGCGTGGCGCTGGTGGTGCGCGACAACGTCATCCACCGGCGCGCCATCGAGCGGGCCTATGTCGAGGCCATCGGGCAGGCGCGGGAGCGCATCGACATCGCCTGCTCCTACTTCTACCCCGGCCGGGCGTTTCGCCGGGCGCTGCTGCGTGCCGCGGCGCGGGGGGTTCGCATCCGCCTGCTGATGCAGGGCAAGGTGGACTACCGCCTG
The DNA here is from genome assembly GCA_903885585.1 of uncultured beta proteobacterium. Taxonomy (GTDB): domain Bacteria; phylum Pseudomonadota; class Gammaproteobacteria; order Burkholderiales; family Burkholderiaceae_C; genus Rubrivivax. The sequence continues at coordinate 31,504 of CAISJH010000150.1, read as the reverse complement.
GCCGCGCTGGCCGCGCGGGTGCTGTACGACGAGATGTTGTCACGCGGGGTGCGCATCTACGAGTACACGCCGGCCTTCCTGCATGCCAAGGTGGCGGTGGTGGATGGGCAGTGGGCCACGGTGGGCAGCTCCAACATCGACCCGCTGTCGCTGCTGCTCAACCTGGAGGCCAACGTGGTGGTGCTGGACGAGGCTTTTGCGGCCCATCTCGGGGGGCGGCTGGACCAGGCCTTTGCCGTGTCGCAGGAGATCACCGCGCCACCGGTGCGCCGGGGCCTGCGAGGCTGGCTGATGCGCGGCTTCGTGGCCTGGGTGGCCAACGTTTACCTGCGTGCGGCCGGCATCACAGGGCGGTACTGAAGGCAGACTGGGGCGTTGCGGTGCCCAGCCGGTCAGACCGGAGGGGCGTTGCCGAAGCGGTTGGTCCCCGGGCTGCCCCGGACGAAGCCGTTGTCGATGAGCGCCCAAGCCCAGCCGATCACCGGGATCAGGGTGACCAGCACCCACCAGGGCGAGCGGTTGCGATCCTGCCAGCGCTTGGCCGACACCGCGATGGCGGGCCACACCAGCAGCAGGTTCACGAAGGTCTCGATGTAGCGCTGCTCCACCCCCGCAATCCCCAGCAGCAGGGTGAGTAGCAGGCCCAGGCCCAGCAAGGCCAGCACGCCGTAGAGCCAGAAGGTGCGGCGCGACACCCGTCCCTTGACGGACAGGAAGATATGCAGCGGTGAGGTCGGATCCTGGGGAATCGCAGCGATCGGCATCGTCCGGACAACGCAATGTGAATGGTCAAGAATCGCACATCGTGATCCAGCCCGCTGACAGCGACCTGATCGTCCTCAGACCTGAAGGGCTGTATTGCCCTGTGGGCGACTTCCACATCGACCCCTGGCGGCCGGTGGATCGCGCCGTCATCACGCATGCCCACGCCGACCACGCCCGCCGCGGGCACGGCGCCTACCTGTGCAGCGCGCCAGGCGAGGGCGTCTTGCGCTCGCGCTTGGGCAACATCCAGCTGCAGACCCTGGCCTACGGCCAGCGCTTGAGCATCGGCGGGGCCACCGTCAGCCTCCACCCGGCCGGCCATGTGCTGGGCTCGTCCCAGGTGCGGGTGGAGCATCGGGGGCGCGTCTGGGTGGCCTCGGGTGACTACTTTCTGACCGGGTCGACGCTGGTGCAGGGGGGCCACGGAGTGCGAGGGGTGCAAGGTGGGGGCCAAGCGGTGGCGTGGCTGCCCGAGGTGGCCGAGGATGCCTTCGCTGAGGCCGCCACCTCCGCGCCCGCCAACGCCACCTGCGACGCCTTCGAGCCCGTGCGGTGCGACTGTTTCATCACCGAAAGCACCTTCGGCCTGCCCATCTACCGCTGGCGTCCACCGGGCGAGGTGTTTGCCGAGATCAACCGCTGGTGGTCGGGCAACGCGCAAGAGGGCCGTGCCAGCCTGCTGCTCGCCTACAGCTTTGGCAAGGCGCAGCGCCTGCTGGCAGGGGTGGACGCCTCCATCGGGCCCATCATCGTGCACGGTGCGGTGGAGGACCTCAACCGCGCCTACCGCGCTGCCGGCGTGCGCCTGCCCGAGACCCTGCGCCTGGAAGAGGTGAGTGACCGCAGCCTGCTGCGCCGAGCTTTGGTGGTGGCCCCGCCCTCGGTGCAGGGCAGCGCCTGGGCCGCCCGCCTGGGCGAGAGCAGCCCTGCGTTTGCCAGTGGTTGGATGCAGCTGCGCGGCGCGCGCCGCCGCCAGGGCTTGGACCGTGGCTTCGTGCTCAGCGACCACGCCGACTGGCCCGGCCTGCAGCGTGCCATCGCCGCCACGGGCGCGCAGCGCGTGATCGTCACCCACGGATACGAGGCGGTGATGGTGCGCTGGCTGCAGCAGCAGGGGCTGGAGGCGGGCAGCTTTGAGACTGCTTTCGGGCGGGAAGAGGGCGTGGGCACTGCTCGTCCTGAGCAGCCTGCCGATCCTGCGCTTCAAGAGCCGGGGTTCAACCTGGCTCCCAGCAGGTAGGTCTCTACCTGACCCAGGCCCTTGCACTCCTGCACGCCGTTGGGCTGGAAGGCAAACAAGTCCTTGAGTTCCTGGTAGGTGCTTGTGGACACCTGAGCCCGCCCGGTGGTGGACGTGGACTCCATCCGGCTGGCCGTGTTCACGGTGTTGCCCCACAGGTCATAGGAGAACTTGGTGAAGCCGATGACACCGGCCACCACCGGCCCCGAGTTCAGGCCGATGCGCATACCCACGCTCTTGCCGTGCGCCGTGTTGAAGCTTTGCAAGTCCTCGAACATGCCCAGCGCCATGTCGGCACACAACTCGGCGTGGTCAGAGCGTGGGATGGGTATGCCGGCTGCTGCCATGTAGGAGTCGCCGATGGTCTTGATCTTCTCCAGGCCCAGCATCTCGGCGCGCTTGTCGAACCGGGTGAACAGGTCATTGAGCAACTTGACGAGTTCGGCGGAGCTGATCCTTGATGAGAACTCGGTGAAGCCCACGAGGTCACTGAACAGGATGGTCGATTCGCCATAGCTGCCCGCGATGTTCTTCTCGCCACGCTTGAGCCTCTCGGCAATCGGCCGGGGCAGGATGTTGAGCATCAGACGGTCGGTCTTCATCTGCTCCAGCTCCAGCAGTTGCTTCTCCTGGTTGAGCAGCAGCTTTTCCTCCTTGAGCATTTCCATGCGCACCTGGTCCAGATCCCGCAGGTGCTTGAGTGCCAGGTGGTTCTTGACCCGGGCCAGCACGATGGGCGGGCTGATGGGCTTGGTGATGTAGTCCACGGCCCCCAGTTCCAGCCCCAGTTGCTCGTCGCTGGACTCGTTGCGCGCCGTCAGAAAGATGATGGGGATGCTGCGGGTCTTCTCGTCGGCCTGGAGTTGGCGGCACACCTCGTAGCCGTCCATCTCCGGCATCATGATGTCCAGCAGGATCAAGTCGGGTGGCGTGTCGGACCGGGCAATCTTCAGCGCCCTTGCACCGCCCGTGGCCACCTTCACGGTGTAGAGGTCACCCAGCAGGTCGCTCATCAGCGACAGGTTGGTGGGGGTGTCATCCACCACCAGCACGGTGGCGAGTGGTGCAGGGGTTGCGGTCGAGGAGTCGGTCATGCGGAACTTGGGGTGATGTTCAACGGCCCAGGGCGAGGTGGGCGATCTCCAGTGCCTCGTCCAGAGCGTAGTCGGCAATGGCGTTGTGCACCGCCTTGAACCGCTCGCCAAAGGTCGCCGAGAACACGGGCTCGTGCTCGGCGAGCAGTTTTTGCGCCTTGGGGTCGTCGGCCTCCAAGAGCGCCAGCAGTTGGGCGATCAGCGCGTCGCGCTGGGCGAGGGGCACGGCGGCCGCCTGGTTCGCGGCCGTTGCCGTGGTTTGGGCCGCTTCGGCCGGGGCCGGCAACGCTGCCTGCAAGGTCGTCAGCAGGCGGTCCAGCGCCGCCTGGACGCCGGGCAGCGCTGCTGCCGCGTCGCCACCCGTGCGCACCGCCTCCTCCAGCACGTTGGCCTGGCCCTGCAGCGCGTCCGCGCCGATGGTGCCTGCCAGGCCCTTGAGGGTGTGCGCGATGCGTTCGGCCGCCGCGTGGTCACGGGCCGCCAGAGACGCCGTGATGCGAGCAGGCACATCGTGCTGCGTGGCCGCAAACTCGCGCAGCAGCGTCAGGTAGCGGGCCTGCTTGCCCATCACCCGGCGCAGCCCGGCTTGCACGTCCAGGCCCTCGATGTGATCGGGCAGCAGCGACGGCTCGGCAGGCGCGGCAGCCTGCAGTGGCGCCGCTTCGTCGGCTAACGTCGCTTGTGCCGTGTCGGTTGCCGGTTCCGTGCCTTCGGGCGCCAGCAGCGGTGCGTTCGGCCGGCACCAGCGCAGCAGGGTCTTGAAGAGGTGCTCGGGCTCCACCGGCTTGGGCACAAAGTCCACCATGCCCGCCTGCAAGCAGCGCTGACGGTCGGCGTTCATGGCATTGGCGGTCATCGCGATGATGGGAATGCGCTGCCAGTCCGTCAGCGCCAGCAGCGCGCGCGTGGCCTCCACGCCGTCCATCTCGGGCATCTGCATGTCCATCAGGATGGCGTCAAACGGCTGGGCCTGCGCCAGGGCCAGCGCCACGCGGCCGTTGTCGGCCACCACCACCGCCACCCCTGCCTCGGCCAGGATCTCGGTGGCCACCTGTTGGTTCAGCAGGTTGTCCTCGGCCAGCAGCACGCGCACCCCTGTCAAGCCCTTGAGGTTGAGGGTGGCCTTGCCGGCGGGCGCGCTGCCAGGCGCAGCTGCGCTGGCTGAGGGCGCGGCCCCCGTCACCAGCCGCGTGAGTCCGTCGAACAGCGTCGAAGCATTGACGGGTTTGCTGAGCACCTCCTGGATGCCGATCTCGCGCGAGCGCTTGAGCAGGTCGTCGCGCGAGTAGGCCGAGACGAAGGCCAGTTTGGGTGCGCTCGCAAGCGCCATGGCCTGGATGTGGCGTGCCGTTTCCAGGCCGTCCATCCCCGGCATCTTCCAGTCCAGCAGCACCACGTCGAAAGGTCGGGCGGCGCCGTCGCCGGCTTCTGGGGCATGCCTTTCCGCTTGGATCTCGGCTTCGCGCAGCGCGTTCAGCGCGGCGCGCCCCGAGGCCGCTTCATTCACCACAAAGCCCATCTGCTCGAGCAGACCCACCATCACCTGGCGGGCGTAGGCGTTGTCGTCCACCACCAGCACGCGCTGGCCGCGCAGATCGGTGCGGCGAAGGGGCAGCGCGGCCGGTGCGGACCTGAGGCCCAGCCGGGCGGTGAACCAGAAGGTGGAGCCATCGCCCACGCTGCTCTCCACGCCCACGGCACCCCCCATGAGCTGCGCCAGCTGCTTGGAGATCGCGAGCCCCAGGCCGGTGCCGCCGTACTTGCGCGTGGTCGAGGTGTCGGCCTGCTGAAAGCTCTGGAACAGCCGGCCGATCTGCTCGGGCGTGAGGCCGATGCCGGTGTCCTTGACCTCAAAGCGCAGCAGCACGTCCGAATCGCTTCGCTCGGCCACGCGCACCACGAGACCAATCTCACCGGCCTCCGTGAACTTGACGGCGTTGTTCGCGTAATTGATCAGGATCTGGCGCAGACGCAGTGCATCCCCCACCAGATGCTGGGGCACGTCAGGCGCCACGTCCACGACCAGTTCAAGCTGCTTTTGCGCCGCCTTCTCCGAGATGAGCGTGGCGGCGGCGTCCAGCAGGCTTTCCATCTCGAATGGCCCGGGGTCGATCTGCAGCATGCCCGCCTCGACCTTGCTGAAGTCGAGCACGTCGTTGATGATGCCCAGCAGGTGCTGGCCCGACTGCTGGATCTTCTGCACATAGTCCCGCTGTTGCGGGTTCATCGGCGTGTTCAGCGCCAGGTAGCTCATGCCGATGATGGCGTTCATCGGCGTGCGAATCTCGTGGCTCATGTTGGCCAGGAAGTCGCTCTTGTGCTGGTTGGCGGCCTCCGCCGCGGCGCGTGCTTCCTGGGCTTCCTTGAACATGCGGGCGTTTTGGATGGCGATCACCATCTGCTCAGCGAAGGTCCTGAGCTGCAGGTGCACCTGCGGCGCAAAGGTGCCGGTCCCCAGCCGCACCAACGTGATCACGCCAATGCCCCGGCCCTGCCACATCAACGGCGCCGTCAGCGACGCGAAATTGTGTCCGATGCTCTCGGCCGTGCGCTTGACGCCCGCCGGCGAGGCCGGGTCGTTCAGGGCATCGGGCAGCTCCAGCAAGGTGTCAATTTGGAAAGCCAGCTCGGCTGCGGTGCCGGCCAGGGGCCTGGGGTAGGTCTTGTGCGCGTTCGCGCCCAAGGCATTTGCTTCGTCCTGGCCCAGCTGCTCCCGGCCCAGGGCCGTGATGCGCAGGCGCGTCAGCTCGAGCTGTCCAGCCTCGTTGATGAGGTTCAGGTTCATGAGCGAGGCTGAAAACAGCTTCTCACAGCCGTCCATGACCTTGTCGAAGACCGGGCCTACGTCGGCCAGCGAACTGCTGATGGCCCGCAGCACGTCGGACGTGGCGGTCTGCAGCTCCAGCGCTTCCTTCGTCTCGTTGAACAGCCGCACGTTCTCGATGGCGATCACGGCCTGGTCGGCGAAGGACTGCGCCAGCGCGATGTCGGCTTCGCTGAAGGGCTCGGGCTGGTCGCGCTGGAAGGCCAGCACGCCCAGGCCTTCCTGATCGTGGCCGCGCAGCAGCGGCAGCAGAAGCGCCGACCGCGTGCCCGTGCGTTGCTGGATGTTCTTCTCGTGCTCGGGCAAGTCGATGGCCAGCCAGTCCGGGATGTGCAGTGGCGCCCGCGACAGCAGCGCGCGCGAAGGAAAGTTGTGCGCAGCGTCCAGCGGAATCCTGCCTGAGGCGCCCGTGGCCACGCCTTGGACCGTGGCATGGCTCATCGCGACCATGGCGTTGCCGTCGCGGCGCAGGTAGACCGTGCGGTAGCAGCCCAGCAGCCGCCGCGCCGTGCTGACGATGACGTCCACCACCGGCATCACGTCGGTGGGGCTCTGGCTGATGACGTGCAGGATGTCGGCGCTGGCGGACTGGCGTTGCAGCGCCTCGTGCGCCTCCTTCAGCAAACGCGCGTTTTCCTCGGCCACCCGCTCCTTGTCGCCAAACACCTTCAACAAGGCATGCTCGTTGGTCTGCGCAACCTTGTCGTCGATGCGCGTCAGCTCCTGTTCCAGCTGCAGGTTGCGTCTCGAGACCCGGTCGAACTCTCTGCGCAGCCGCTCGTGGGCGGCTTGCAGGTCGAGGTCGTTTCCTTGAGGTTCGTCCATCCGTCACTTCTTCAGAATGAGCAGAGCACCAGCGTGCAGTGGTGGAACTGCGAGCCACCAATGTCTTTGGCGTGCCCGGCCCGGCTCCCCGAGTGGGCGCAAGCAAACTTGTGAACGGCCCGCCCCGAAGGGCTCCGCGGCATAGTCGGCGCGACCGGTGACGGATGAAGTAGACATGGTTGTCGCCCGACTGCGAGTGAAGTTGTGATTCAGGGCCGATCGGACACCGTTGATTTCGCGAGGACAAGCCTGCCGCGAAGCGTCGCTCGGTTCGACCCTATCAACTTCAGGCCTGACTCAGATCAAGTTCAAGTCAGCGACTTTGACCGTAGTCGCAAGCCACTTGACTTCATCCTCGATGACTTTGGTGAAATCGTCCGCCGACAGGTAGCGAGGTACCAATCCCAAGGGCAGATATCGGGCTTTGAGCGTGTTCAGCTCAAGGGCGGTGGCGAAGAGCTTTTGGAGACTTTCTACCGCGGCGCGCGGCGTGCCCAGCGGCGCTGCCACGCCACCCCAATAGGTCAAGGTGGGTGAGTCGATCTTGGCTTCAACCAGCGTGGGCGCATCCGCTGCCAAGGGATTTCGCTTTTCGCCCAAGGCAGCCAGGACGCGCAGTCTGCTAGCCCACTGAACCAGCAAGGGGCTGGCCAAAACCATGACCTGAATTTCATTCTGGGCCAGCGCCACGGCGCCGTCGGCACCTCCCTTGAAAGGCACATTCAAGCCCTTGAACCCATACCGATTGCCGAGGCTGAGCATGAAGAGATGTTCAAGCGATCCTTGGCCGATCGAGCCATAAGTCAGCTGTCCCGGGTTGGCCTTGGCCCACGTGATCATCTCTGGCAGCGTCTTGAAGGGTGCAGTGCTGGAAGCGCAGAGAACGCCATCGGTGGCCGCCAGACAAGCCACCGGGGTCATCTGCTTGAGCATGTCCAGGCGCTTGAGGGTGACCTGGACGGCGGACATGGTGGAGTTGAGGTGCAGCAGCGTGTGGCCGTCTGCAGCGGCACTGGTCAATTGCTGCAGACCGATCATGTAGGCGCCGCCCGGGCGGTTGTCAACAAGGAGGGTCTGATTGAGCTGGGTTTGCATCACCTCACCCATGACCCGCATGGATATGTCCACCGCGCCACCCGGAGGAAACGGCACGATGATGCGCAGCGGCTTGTTGGGAAAACCGCTCTGCGCCCGGCCGTGCATCGGTGAGGTCAGCAAGCTGGCTGCCAAGCCTTGGACCAGCACGCGGCGCTTGGGGCCCATGGTCATGAGGTTCTCCTGGTAAGGGTCGTGGGCGGGATGCCGGGCCGACAGGATGATGGTCATTTCCAATGCCCCACGCTGTTACCCCATTCCGGCCCAGGCCGCGTACGATCGGCGAGATATCTGGCTTACATGCACGCCGAACACCGATTGGGCCGCAGCGATACTGCTGCCGCCGGGGTGGAAATGGATTCAGGACGTTTCAAGGCAGGGCCGTTGCGGGCTTTCAGGGGATGGCAGAGGGTGACTCACATTTCTAAGTTCACTGCAACTCAGCTGTTGTGCTGGGCGCGGCTGTTGTGGGACTCGGCCACGCCATGCCCTTGGTTTGGGCGGGTAGCTGTCAGCACACCTTGACCGCACCCGGAGCCTGGGGGGCATTGGCTCCCTTTCGCACACGCAGCTTTCGGTTCCTGTGGCCGGCCGATCTGCTCACGGCCTGGGCCATGGAGATGGAGACGCTGATCCTGGGCTGGTACGTGCTCGTCGAAACGGGCTCGGTGGTGCTGCTCACGCTGTTCGGGTCGCTGATGTACGTGGGCACCCTCGTGTCTCCGGTGGTGGGCATGTTGGGTGACCGGCTGGGGCTCGGCAGGGTGCTCGTGGGTTTGCGTCTGGTCTATGCCTGCATGGCCGGCGTCATCCTGGTGTTCGCCTTCATCGGCAAGCTGCATCCCACCGTGGTGCTGTGCGTGGCGGCGCTGGCCGGGGTGGTGCGGCCCTCAGACATCGGCATGCGCAGTGCATTGATCAGCGCCACCCTGCCCGCGCAGCATCTGGTGGCGGCGCTGGGCATCTCGCGGACCACTCAAGACTCGGCCCGCATCTGCGGGGCGCTGGTGGGGGCGGGCTTCATGGCTGCCTTCGGCATGACGCCGGCTTACTTTGTCATCGTCAGCCTGTACCTCCTGGCAGCCTGGATGACCTGGCGCGCGGTGGCCCGCGGGTCGGGGTCTTCGGGTGTGCTCAGCACCGCTTCGCCGCTGCACCGGCCCTCGCCGTGGCGCGAGGTCAGCGAGGGGCTGCTTCATGCCTGGCGCACACCGCTGTTGCGGGCAGCCATGAGCGTGGCCGCCCTCGTGAACCTGACCGCTTTCCCGCTGACCATGGGCCTGATGCCCTACACGGCCAAGGAGGTATTCCACCTCGACCAGCGCGGGTTGGGGTGGCTGGTGGCGAGCTTTGCCTTCGGGGCCTTGATCGGCTCGCTCGCCCTGAGTGCCTGGGGCCGGCGCTTGCCTCAGGCGCGCGTGATGCTGGTGGCCTCATTCATGTGGTACCTGTGTCTGGCCGGGTTTGTGTTGTCGGTCACGGTGCCGGTGGCCATGGCCATGCTGGTGCTCGCGGGCATGGCCCAGAGTCTGAGCATGGTGTCGCTGTCCATCGTGCTGCTGCGCACCACCGAGGAGCGGTTCCGGGGGCGCATCATGGGCGTGAGGATGCTGGCCATCTACACCCTGCCGCTCGGGTTGATGGCTGCGGGTGCCCTCATCCCGCTGGCGGGGTACCAGACCACGGGCCTGCTCTACGTGGTGATCGGCCTGGTGCTCACGCTGGCCATTGGCGCAGCCTGGCGCCATGAACTGCTGTCGCGCGCAGCGCTTGCCAACGTGGCCTGAGCCCTGCAGTTCGCAGTGTCTTGAGGCTCCGCTCGGGCTGAGACCTTCGACCCTGCTCAGGTCATGCCGGTCGAAGCCTTTCGGCTGGCTCAAAGCGAACGGCCAGAGACCTGACGCGCCACCGGAGCTGGGTTCGCCGGTGCATCAGCTGCGGCTTTGTTCCAGCGCAAGCCCGCAGCCTGCAGCCTGACCAGAATCAGCGGCTCCCTTGACTCCTGCGGCCCTGCACGCCAGCGCCGATGGCCGTGCCGGCAAATCCGATCTTCGTCGCCCGAACGCTGCGCAAGACCTACGGCAGCGGTGCGACCGAGGTGGTGGCGTTGCGCGACGTGTCGCTGGAGATCGCCGCGGGCGAGTTCGTCGTGCTGCTCGGCCCCTCGGGCAGCGGCAAGAGCACGCTGCTGAACATCCTGGGTGGGCTGGACGTGCCCACTTCGGGCGAGGTCTGGTTTGCCGACCACCGGCTCGATGGCGCCGACGAGGCGGCGCTCACGCGCTACCGGCGCGAGCATGTGGGCTTTGTCTTCCAGTTCTACAACCTGATTCCCAGCCTGACGGTGCGCGAGAACGTGGCCCTGGTCACTGACATCGCCGAGCACCCGATGGACATCGACGAGGCGCTGGGCCTGGTGGACCTGATGCCGAGGCGTGACCACTTTCCGGCGCAGCTCTCGGGCGGTGAGCAGCAGCGCGTGGCGATTGCGCGCGCCATCGTCAAGCGCCCGGACGTGCTGCTGTGCGACGAGCCGACGGGCGCGCTGGACTTCGCCACAGGCAAGCGCGTGCTGGAGGCCATTGCCGACATCAACCAGCGCCTGGGCACCACGGCCGTGGTGATCACCCACAACGCGGCCATTGCGCGTATGGCCGACCGCGTGCTGTACCTGGGCGACGGCACCATCCAGCGCGAGGAGCGCCACGCGCAGCGGGCCAGTGCTTCGGAGGTTGCGTGGTGAGGCTTGCGACATCCGGGCCGTACGAAGACGACTCACAACCCGTGGCCGTCATATCGTCACGCCGCGGCTGGAGGACGCCGTCGTGCGGGCCCTGAACCGCAAGCTGCTGCGCGACCTCACGCGCATGTGGAGTCAGGCGCTCACCATCGCGCTGGTGGTGGCCAGCGCCGTCGCGGGCTTTCTCACCACGCTGTCGGCCGTGGCCTCGCTGTCGGATGCGCGCGACCGCTTCTACGAGCAAGGCCGCTTTGCCGACGTCTTCGCCTCGGTGCGGCGTGCGCCGTTGTCGCTGCTGCCGGTGCTGCAAGCCGTGCCGGGCGTGGCCCTGGTGCAGGCCACGGTGGAGCGGCCGGTGCGGCTGCGTATCGAGGGCCTGTCCGACCCGCTGATGGGGCATCTGGTGGGCATGGACCCGAAGCGCCCGCGTGAGCTCAACCGCATCGAGCTGCGAAGCGGCCTGGCCGACGACGCCTCCATGTCACCCGGCCGCACGCAGCCCGACGGCGCTATTCCCGCCTGGGTCTCGGAGGCGTTTGCGGATGCCCACGCGCTGAAGCCCGGCGCGCGCCTGCAGGCCGTGATCAACGGGCGCCAGCGCGACCTGGTGGTGCGCGGCGTAGCGCTGTCGCCGGAGGTCGTGTTCGCCGGCATGTTCGGCATGCCCGACCCGCGCGGCTTTGGTGTGTTCTGGGTGGACGCCGAGGTGCTGGCCGCGGTGTGGGACATGGAAGGCGCCTTCAACCGCCTGTCCTTTCGGCTGGCCCCCGGAGCCGACGAGCGGCGGGTGATCGCCGCGCTCAAGCCCATCCTGCAGCGCTACGGCGGGCGCGACCCGCACGGCCGCGAGCACCAGGGCTCGCACGCCATGCTGGACAACGAGATCGCCGAGCAGCGCGTCATCGGCACCGTGCTGCCGGCGATCTTTCTGGGTGTGGCGGCCTTCCTGCTGAACGTGGTGGTGTCCAGGATGGTGGCCACGCAGCGCGAGCAGATCGCCGCGCTCAAGGCGCTGGGCTACGCCAATCGGGCCCTGGCGGCGCATTACCTGGCCTTCGTGCTGCTGGTGGTGGCCGCGGGCTCGGCACTCGGAGTAGCCCTGGGCAAGGGCCTGGGGGTGATGTTCACCGGCCTGTATGCCGAGTTCTTCCGCTTTCCGAGCTTCGAGCACCGGCTGCCGCCGGAGCTGGTGTTGCTGGCCATCGGCATCACCGTGGCTACCGCGGTGCTGGGCACGCTGCACGCCATCCGTTCCACGGCGCGCCTGGCCCCGGCCGAGGCCATGCGGCCGCCCGCACCAGCGCACTACCGGCGCACGCTGATCGAGCGCGCCGGCCTGGCGGGCCTGCCCACCTCGCTGCGCATGATCCTGCGCCAACTCGAGCGCCGGCCCTGGCGCAGCAGCCTCGCCGTGGCCGGGGTGGCGGCGGCGGTGGCCATCGTCGTGCTGGGCAACTTCTTCCGCGACGCCATCGGCCACATCGTCGAGCGGCAGTTCAACGTGGCCATGCGCGCCGACGTGCAGGTGTGGATGCTGGAGACCACCAACGACTCTGCGGCGCGCTCGCTGGCCCGCGCACCGGGGGTCTTCCGTGTGGAAGCTACGCGGCAGGTGGCGGTGGACCTGGTGCACGGCGCGCGGCGCCAGCGTGTGCAGATCCGCGGGCTGGACGCCGATGCCCAGCTCAACCAGGTGATCGATACGCAAGGCCGCGCGGTGCGCCTGGACGGCCACGGGGGCCAAGGCGTGGTGCTGACCGACCGCCTGGCCGAGAAGCTCGCGCTGAGGGTGGGCGACACCGTGCAGGCCGAGGTGCTGGAGGGCCGGCCGCGCACCTTGACGCTGACGGTGGACGCCACGGTGCAGGAGACCATGGGCCTGAACGCGACGATGGAGCGCACGGCGCTGAACCGGGCGCTGGGCGAGGGCGACGTGGCGGGGGGCTTTTCGCTGGGCGTGGAGCGCGGCCGCGAGGCCGAGCTGCTGGAGGCCACGCGCGAGATGCCGCGCGTGGGCGGGGCTTTCAGCAAGGCCACGCTGCTGCGCAACATGGAGCAGATCACGGCGCGCAACATCCGCATCATGAGTACCGTGATGACGGTGTTTGCCGCCGTCATCGCGGTGGGCGTGGTCTACAACAACGCGCGCATCGCCCTCTCGGAGCGGGCCTGGGAACTCGCCTCACTGCGCGTGCTGGGCTTCACGCGCGGAGAAGTTTCGGCGCTGCTGCTGGGCGAGTTGGCGCTGCTCATCGCGGTGGCGCTGCCGCTGGGCATGCTGGCCGGCTGGGGGCTGGTGCACCTGCTGTCGGCGGCGTTGAAGACCGACCAGTTTCACTTTCCGGTGGTGATCCTGCCGCGCACCTACGCCTGGGCTGCGATGTGTGTGGTGCTGGCCGGGCTGGGTAGCGCGCTGGTGGTGCGCCGCCGGATCGACCGGCTGGACATGGTGGCGGCGCTGAAGACGCTGGAATGAGCTCGCTCTTGAGGACCTCATCTAGGCGTGGTTGAAGGCCCAAGTGAACGCGAAAGTGAAGGCATGACAACAGGAGGCTGGTCATGAGGCGCAACACCTGGATCGCACTGGCGGGCAGCGGTGTGCTCGCCGTCGGATTGCTTGTCTGGGCCGTCGCGCCGCGCCCGGTGGAGGTGGAGTCTGTGGCGGCCGCGCGGGGCCCGTTCGAGACGGCGGTGGAGGAGGACGGCCGCACCCGCGTGAGCGAGCGCTACGCGGTCATGGCGCCGATCGCGGGGCGGCTGCGTCGCATTTCATTGCGCGAGGGCGATGCGGTGCAGGCGGGGCAGGCGGTGGCGCTGATCGAGCCGCTGCTGGCCCCGCTGCTGGACGAGCGTGCGCGGCGTGAGCAGCAAGCCCATGTGGCCGCCGTGCAGGCCGCGCTGGAGCGCGCCGGTACCCGTGTGCGCGCCGCCCAGGTGGGCGTGGAGCAGGCGCTCAACGAGCAGCGGCGCACCGGCCAGCTGATGGCCCAGGGCTTTGTCTCGCCGGCCAAGGCCGACGCCGACCGCCTGGCGCTGGAGGCGGCCACGCGCGAGCGTGAGTCGGCGGTGGAGAGCGAGCGTGTGGCGCGTTACGAACTCCAGCAGGCGCGGGTGGCGCTGGAGCTGTCCGCGGGTGCGGGGGTCAGTGCCCCCTCCGGCGCCGCCCAGGCCGCGGCCAGTGGGGCAGCGCCTTCGGCCCGCACATTCACCGTGCGCGCCCCGGTGGCCGGTACCGTGCTGCGCGTGCACCAGGCCAGCGCAGGCGTCGTGGCCCTGGGCACGCCGTTGCTGGACCTGGCCGATACCTCGCGCATCGAGATCGTGGCCGAGCTGCTCACCACCGACGCCACCGCGGCGCGGCCTGGCAGCCTCGTGCGCATCGAGCGCTGGGGCGGGCCGGGCGCCCTGCAGGGCCGCGTGCGCCGCGTCGAACCAGCCGCCTTCACCAAGGTCTCGGCGCTGGGGGTGGAGGAGCAGCGGGTGAACGTGCTCATCGATCTGGTGCCTGCGGGGGCGGGCTCGGCGGTTCCCGCTGCGGCGGGTGGGGTTGATGAAGCTCCTCGGGCGTCACTGGGTGACGGCTGGCGCGTGGTGGTACGCATACTCACCCGCCAGGAGGCCGACGTGCTGCGGGTGCCCGTCAGTGCGGTGTTCCCCTGGCCCGGGCCGGCACCAGCCACACCAGCGGTTCAGGACGCCGCTGACCGAATGGGGGTGTTCGTCGTTGAAGGCGGTCGCGCCCGGCTTCGGGCCGTGCAGGTGACGGCCCGCAATGGCAGCCTGGCCTGGGTGCGCGCCGGCCTGTCCCCCGGTGAGGTGGTCATCGCCTACCCACCGCCGGCTGTGGCTGACGGAGTGCGGGTGAAGGCGCGGCGTTGAGAAGTGGCTCAGTCCAGGCGGATGCCGGCGGCCTTGACGAGTTGCGCGGCGGCTGCGGTCTCGGACTCAAGGAACTTCTCGAACGCCGGTTGCGCCATGGGCATGGGGGTGGCGCCGAGCTTTTCCAGCCGGTCCTTCACGTCCGGCAGGGCCAGCACCTTGGTCACCTCGGCGTGCAGCCGGTCGAGCACCGCTTTGGGCGTCTTGGCCGGCGCGAACAAGCCCACCCAGAAGGTGTAGGCGGCGTCCTTGAGGCCGGCGTCGGTGATGGACGGTACGTTGGGCAGCGCCGAGGAGCGCGCGGCCGTGCCCACGGCCAGTGCTTGCAGCTTGCCATCCTTGACCAGCGGCAGCACCGAGACCAGCGGTGCGAAGAACCAGTCGGTGCGCCCGCCGATGATGTCGGTGAGGGCTTCGGGCGTGCCCTTGAAGGGCACGTGCTGGGCTTTCAGACCAGCCACCACGCGGAACTGCTCGGCATTCATGTGCGTGGCCGAGCCATTGCCTGCCGAGGCGTAGAACAGCGTGTCGGGCCGGGCCTTCGCCTTGGCCACGAGGTCTGCCACGTCCTTGTAGCCCTTGGCCGGCGAAACCACCAGCACGTTGGGCAGGCTGGCCAGCGGCGTGACGCCATCGAAGTCCTTCAGCGTGTCATACGCCAGCTTGGGGTACAGCGCCGGGTTGACCACGTGGCCCGAGCTGTGAACCAGCAGCGTGTAGCCGTCAGCGGCCGACTTGGCCACCTGCGCGGCTCCCACGGTGCCGCCGGCGCCCGGCTTGTTCTCCACCACCACCTGCTGGCCCAGCGCTGGGCCCAGCTTCTCGGCCAGCACGCGGGCCATCACGTCGGTGCCGCTGCCCGGCGTGAAGGGCACGACGAGCTTGATCGGGGCGGCTGCAGGCCAGGCCGGTGCCTGGGACCAGGCGGTGTGGGCGGTCAAGGCCAGGGCGGTGCTGGCCAGTAACTGCAGCAGGGGGCGGCGGGTCAGGGTGTTCATGGACGTTCTCCAGGGTTCAACGGTCAAGAGCTTGCGCCAAGGGGATAGGCCGGTTGGCGATGGGCAGGAAAGGGCCAGGATTTGGCCAGCCGTGTGGGCAGGTTCATCGTGGGGCTGCGAACGGACCTGCTGCGTGCACGACGCGGCCGCCCAGCACCGTCATCAGCGACTGCGTGCGCTCGATGCGCTCCAGCGGCACGGTCATCACGTCCTGGTCCAGCACGGCGAAGTCGGCGAGCTTGCCGGGCTCAAGCGAGCCGCGCTGGTGCTCGTCAAAGCTGAACCAGGCGGCGTCAATGGTGTAGTGACGCAGGGCGTCCTCGCGGCTGGGGGTCTCAAGGGGCGAGCGCAGTTGCAGGCCGCTGACCGTGCGCCCGCTCAGCAGCCACTGCAGCACCAGAAACGGGTTGTAGGAGGCCACCCGGTGGGCGTCGGTGCCGCCGCCCACCTTCACGCCCAGGCGCCGCGCGGTCACCACGGGTGGCATGCGGCGCGCTGCCTCGCCCGTGCGTGCCAGCAGGGCGTCGCCGTTGTAGTAAGTGGAGATCTGCACCGTCCACCCCACGCCCAGCGCTGCCATGCGCTTGAGGTTCTCTTCCGAGGCGTTCTCCAGGTGCGCCACCGACCAGCGCAGCGGGGCGATCGGGACCTCCCGGTTCACGCGCTCGAACAGGTCCAGCAGGTGGCCCACCGAGCTGTTCTCGCTCCAGTGGACGGTCACGGCCATGCGACGGTCGGCCGCCCAGCGGATGGCCTCGTAGAACCGGCTCTTGACCTCCTCGTTCGGGAAGTTGTTGTTGTACATGCTCAGCGTGATGCGCTCGCCAATGCCGTTGAACTTCAGCATTTCATCGCCAAAGCCCATGGGCATCAGCTGCGTGGCGGCCTGGTAGTCGGCCAGCTCGGTGTCGCGCCGCTGCGAGAACAGGTGATAGGCCACGCGCACAGTCATGGCCTTTTCGCGCCAGAGCTGGAACAGGGCGGCGTACTGAGGCGCCGAGATGCTGAAGCCGCCGGTGTCGACGAACCCGGTGACGCCCAGTCGGTTGAGCTCGGCAAGGAACTGCCGCGTGCCCGCCACGTGGTCTTGGTAGGTGGGCTGGGGCAGCGTGTCGAACAGCTGCGATATGTTCACGATGCTGCCGCCCCACCAGCCGGTGGCTGCGCCGGCGGCGTCACGCTCCACCGTCAGGCCGTGGGGCGGTGTGCCGGCCTGCAGCTTCAACGTCTCCAGCCCTTTGGGTGTGATCAGCACCGAGTTGTAGAAAAGCTGGATGTAGACCGGGTTGTCAGGCGCGGCGGCCATCACCTCGTCCAGGGTGGGGCGGCGCTTCTCCGCGAATTGCTGCTCCGTCCACCCCCCGGCCACGATGAGCCAGGCCCCGGGGCGTGCGGCTGCAGCCTTGGCCTTCAGTCTCGCCATCGCCTCAGCGATGGTGTAGGTGTTGATCCAGTTCACCTCGGTGGCGTAGCTCAGCGCTGCACGGATGCCGTGCAGATGCGAGTCGATCAGCCCTGGAATCACGGTGCGACCACCCGCGTCCACGCTGCGCGTGGCCGGCCCGGCAAGCCGGCCCACCGTTGCGGCGTCGCCCACCGCCAGCAGCCGACCGTCGCGCACGGCCAGCGCTTGTGCGACGGTGGACTTCGCGTCCAGCGTGACCACCTTGGCGTTGGTCACGATGAGGTCGGCCGGCTGGGCCGTGGCCACGGCGCACGCGATGGCCAATGATGCGGCGGCCATCAGGCGGCCGAGTACGCCCTTCATGGGCGGGCAGGGGGCGGTTGATGTGTTCATGTGGGGCATCTGGATGTGGTGGTGGGGTTCATCAGCCGGCCGCCGGTGGCGCCAGGGGCATGGCCAGCAGCACCTTGGCGGGCTGGTCGGTGTGGTTGCGCAATTGCCGCTTCTCGCCCGGCGCAAAGCGGGCGGAGTCGTGCAGGCCCAGCACGGCACTCTCAGTGTGCCCCTCCAACTCGGCCACGAGCGTCAACTCACCCTCCAGCACCACGTAGTGCTTTTCCATGGGCGACGGGTCCAACCCGGTGTGGCCGCCTGGCTCGATGGTGGAGACACCTAACCACAGCTGCACCGAGGGCCCGGCCGTACGCCCCTGCAGGTAAACGCAGCGCATGTCGAAGTGGTTGGGCGCCTGGTATTCGGGGGCTTCGGCGAAGCGGGTGATGTGCATGCGGGGCGCTCCTGTGGCGGGTGAAAGGTTGACGGTGTGGCGGCTTGTACCGTGTGAGGTGATGGTTGCTGAGTGCCGGCGCAGGCCCTGCTCAGGGTCGCAGCACCATGCGTGCGTCGTCACCACCGATCACGCGCCGGTACGCGGTGAGCGCATCAGCCAGGCCGTAGACCGAGGAGGCCTCCACCGGGTAAGGCCGAAGGTCGCCGCACTCGAAGCCCTCGCGCAGGCTGTCCAGCCGCTCGGCGGCGGCCACGCAGTCCAGCGCCAGCGAGTCGATGCCCACGAAGGTGTGCATCGCCCGGTAGAAGGTGAAGATGTCGAAGGCCACCGGGCGCTCGACGGTAGAGATGAGGATTTGAGTGGCCCGCTTGGCCATGGCCAGGTTGGCCGCCTCGAAGTAGGGGCTGCCCACGGTGTTGAACACGATGTCGGCCCCGCGCCCGCCAGCGCACTCGCGCATGCGCGCGGCCAAGTCGGCCGGGGCCAGGCCGCGGGCGTCCAGCATCGTCACGCTCGTGCAGGCGTGCCCGGCCAGCATCCCGCTGCGCTGCACCGCCACCACGGTGGCGCCGGCGCGCGCGGCGATCTGCACCGCCGCCTGGCCGACCTTGCCGTTGGCGCCCATCACCGCCACGACCTGGCCGCGCTGGGGTGCACCGCTGCGCCGGTAGCCCTCCACGGCGGTGACGAAGGGCACGCCCACGCTGCCGGCGCCGTCAAAGTCCAGCGCCCGGGGCTTGTCACGCAGTGCCTCTACCGGCAGCAGCAGCCAGCCCGCGTGCGAGCCGTCCCGGGTGATGCCGATGTCGCCGCCCGAGCCCCAGACCTCGCGCCCCACCCATTCGCTCGGGCCGTCCACCACGGTGCCCGCGTAGTCTCGCCCCGGCGTGCGGGGAAAGACGGCCTGCGGCATCAGGCCCATCTGGGCCTTGACGTCGCTGGGGTTCACCCCCGCGCTGCGCACGCGCACCAGGGCCTGCCCTGAAGCTGGTGTGGGGGGTGACAGGTGCTCGATGGTGGGCGCCAGTGCGTCGGCGCCGGCGGCCTTCTGAAGCACCCGCACGGCGGGCCGTGTCTCAGTGGTGGGGTTCAACGGTCGAGTTCCAATGTGGTGTGGGGGTGCGGGGTGCGTTGCCGATGCAAGGGCCTTTTCATCTGGGCTCGGTCAGCCCGGGGTCAGTCCTTCAGGCCGATCAGGCGTCGCGCTTCGCGCGGGCTCATGAGCTCGCCGCCCAGGTCGCGCACCATGCGCCTGGCCTTGGCCACCAGCTCCGCATTGCTGCGCGCCAGCACGCCCTTCTCAAGAAAGATGTTGTCTTCCATCCCCACCCGCAGGTGCCCGCCCAGCAGCCAGGCCTGCGCCACCATGGGGAACTCGTGCCGCCCGATGCCGAAGGCCGACCACAGCGCGCCGGCAGGCAGCAGGCTGCGGGCGTACTGCAGGGTCTCGGTGCTGGGCGAGAAGCCGTACTTCACGCCCGTCACGAAGGTCCACAGCCCGGGGCCGGCCAGGGTGCCGTCGGCGATGAGGTCGCGCGCCAGGTGGATGTCACCGGAGTCGAAGATCTCGAGCTCGGGTACGACGCCGGCCTCGCGGATGGCATGGGCCATGATGCGCACGTTGCGGGGCGTGTTGATCACCACGTCCGGCCCCGAGTTCATGGTGTTGAAGTCCAGCGAGCACACATCGGGCTTGATCAGCGCGATGTGCGGGACCCGCTGCATCGGGGGCAGCAGCGTGCTGCCCGGCGCGGCCACCCTGGGGTCATCCTCGCTCGGGATGAAGCGCCCACCGGGCCCGGGGGTGAGGTTGATGATGAGCTCGGCATTGCGCTGCCGGATGCGGTCCACCACGTCGCGGTACAGCTCCACCTCCATCGACGGCCGGCCGGTGGCGGGGTCGCGCACGTGGATGTGCACGGCCGCAGCACCCTCCTCGCCGGCGGCCAAGCATTCGTTGGCGATCTGCTCGGGCGTGATGGGCAGGTGCGGCGTCTGGTCGGGCCGGGTCAGGTTGCCGGTGACGGCGCAGGTGAGAAAGCAGGTGTGCATGGTGCGTGCCGTTGGGGTTCGAGGATGACGTCAGAGATGCCGGCCGCCATCGACCACCAGCCGCGTGCCGGTGACGTAGCGCAGCGTCGTGGCCAGCGCCTGCACGGCGGCGGCCACGTCGTCCACGGTGCCGATGCGCCGCAGGGGGATGGTGGCGGCTGCCTTGGTGTTGAAGTCCGCCCCGCGCCCGGGCACGAAACTCGAGTCCACCACGCCGGGCGAGACCGACACCACCCGAACGGTGGGTGCCAGCACCCGGGCCAGCGCATCGCCCACCACGTCCACGCCGGCCTTGGCGGCTACGTAGCCGAGGTTGCTGCCCGTGCCGGTGAAGCCGGCGATGGACGAGATGTTGACGATCAGCCCGTCACCCGAAGCCTTGAGCAGGGGCAGGAAGGCGCGAATGGTGGCGATCACGCCGCGGAAGTTCACCTGCAGCATCTCGTCGATGAGCTCGTCACTCAGGGCCTCCAGGTCGGCAGCGGGCACGGCCTGCGTGTGGCCCGCGCTGTTGACCAGCAGGTGCACGGCAGGGCATTGCGCGGCCAGGCGTTCAGCTGCCGCCTTCAGTGAGGCGCTGTCGGTGATGGAGGCGCGCAGGCTGAAGTGCCCCGTGCCGGGTAGCGACTGGGCGAGTGCCTGGGCAGCCGCCTCATCGGCCGAGCGGTGCAGCAGCACGCAGCGTGCGCCGAGTGCGCCCAACCGGCGGGCCGTCGCCATGCCGATGGCACCTGTGCCGCCGGCGATGACGGCGACCTGTCCGTCCAGGCGGTCTTGGGGGGAGAAGGGGGCGATGTCGGGCATGGGCTGGGAGGGGGTCGGGTTGGTTCGGTCAGCTGGTGCGGCCAGGCGTGGGCCGTGCCGTGGCCTCGCGCTGGCGCGCCTTCGCGCTTCGCTCAGGGAATGGGCGGCTTGGGGAACACCGTCTCGCCGGCGGTGAGGTGGAAGTCGTGCACCAGACGCTGGCCGGGCCGGCCGTCGATCTGCGTGTTCTCGAAATGGCCGACCAGGGGCGCCGTCACACCGAAGACCGGGTCGCTGTTCAGGCGCTCGTCGTCGTGCGGGAACACCTGGGTCACCAGCACCCGGTGGCCGGGGCTGGACACCATGAAGTGCAGGTGGGCCGGGCGGATGGGGTGGCGTTGCTGGGCGTCCAGCAACTGGCCGCAGGGCCCGTCCGTGGGCACCGGGTAGCCGGCAGGCACGACGGTGCGCAACCAGTACTTCCCCTGCGCATCGGTGGTGAACCGGCCGCGCAGGTTCATGTCGGCCTGGGCCTCCTCCTGGTTCTCGTACCACCCATTGGGCGACGCATGCCACACGTCCACCGTGGCGCCGGCCACCGGCTGTCCGTCGGCACCGAACACCGTGCCGCAGACCTCCAGCGTGTCGCCCGGCGTGTGGCTGCGCACGATGCTCTCGCCAGGCGCACACAAGGGGGCGGCGGCGCGCCAGAACGGGCCCAGCAGCGCCGCATGGGAGACCCGGGCGGCTGCGCGCGATTCATGCTCCAGCGCAGTGCCCGCAGGGTTGTTCAGCAGCGCCACCAGCGAGGTCACCCCCAGCAGGTCGGCTGCCAGGATCACCTCGTTCTTCTGCGGGCCGGTGGCCTGACCGATGCCGGTGATGAACTCCACCGCCACGGCGAACTCGTCCTCGGTCACTTGGTTTTCGGTGACGAACTGGTGCAGGTGGGTGGTGAGTGAGGCCATGAGCTGGCGCAGGCGCGGGCTGGGCGCGCCTTCCATGGCCTTCAGGACCAGGGGCAGCAGGGACTCGGGGGTGCTGGGCAGGGCAGTGGTGGTGGCCATGAACATGTAGGGTACGGGGGCTGTTCTGGGAGGATCGTCGTTGAGCTCAAGGGCGCAGGCTCTCCATGAAAACCCTGAGCTTCTGGGCCGATCTGGGGCGGCGATGTGGGCTGCCCGTGGCTAAGATGCGCCGCCGTCACCACTGGAATGCCCATGACGAACTTCCGCCGTGCCCTCTTGGCCTCGATGACCCTGGCCGCCCTGTGCGCTCCTCTGGTGCCCGCGCAAGCGGCCTGGCCCGACAAGCCCATCCGCATCATCGTGGCCTTTGCGCCGGGCAGCTCCACCGACATCGTGGCGCGCCTGCTGGGCCCGCAACTCACCGCACAGCTGGGCCAGACGGTGGTGGTGGAGAACAAGCCGGGGGCGGGCGGCAACATCGCCACCCAGCAGGTGATGAACGCGCCGGCCGATGGCTACACCCTGCTGATGCACAGCGTGGCCTATTCGGTGAACCCCTCGCTGTTTGCCAACGCCGGCTATGACGCCCTCAAGGACCTGCAGCCCGTGGCCATGACCGGGGTCACGCCTAACCTGCTGTATGTGCACCCGGAAGTCAAGGCCAACAACCTGGCCGAGCTGCTGGCGCTGGCCAGGGCCAGCAAGATGGCCTATGCGTCGTCAGGCAACGGCACCACCACGCACCTGGGCGCCGAGCTGCTGTTTCGAACCCTGGCCAAGGTGGACGTCACGCACGTGCCCTTCCAGCCCGCGGCGGCCACCCAGGCGGCCGTCAGCGGCCAGGTGCCCATTGCCAGCACTTCCATGCCCCCGGCCGTGCCCCACGCCAAGGCGGGCAAGGTGCGGCCGATTGCCGTGATGTCGCTCAAGCGCAGCCCGGCGCTGCCTGATGTGCCCACCGTGGCCGAGCTGGGCTACCCCGGTTTCGAGGCCAACACCTGGTTTGCCGTGTTCGCGCCGACCAAGGTGCCGCCCGAGGTGCTGGAACGCCTGAACGCCGAGATCAACAAGGCCCTGGGCGCCGATACCGTGAAGGAGCGCTTTGCGGCCCTGTCGCTGGACGGCCAGCCCTTGGACCGCGCCACCCTGCGCCGCTACCTCGAAGCTGAAGTGGCCAAGTGGGGCAAGGTGGTCAAGGACAACGGCCTGAAGGCCGATTGAGCCACGGCCTGAAGGCCGATTGCGATCAGCCAGCCCACCCAAGGACATTCACCGATGAAACTGCTGAGTTACGAGCGAGATGGCGATGACACCTGGGGGGTGTTGACGGGCGCAGGAGTGGTGGGCCATGAGCACCTGGGCGAGGCGCTGCCGCCCAACCTGGCTGGGCTTGTGTCGGCCTGCGAACACCAGCCGGCGTTGGCGGGCACCTTGCAGGCGCGTGCCGAGGCGGCTGCAGCGCGGGCCGTCGCTGTGGAGGGCCTGCGCCTGCTGCCCTGCATTCCGCAACCGGGCAAGGTGATCTGCCTGGGCGTGAACTACGTGGACCACGCCAAGGAGGGCGGCAACACGGTGGCCGACTACCCCGCGCTGTTCCTGCGCTGCAGCACCTCGCTGCTGGCGCACGGCGCGCCGCTGAAGGTGCCAGCCATCTCCAGCAAGCTGGACTATGAGGCCGAACTCGCCGTGGTCATCGGACGGCGCACACGCTTCGTCAGCGAATCTGACGCCCTGGGCGCCGTCTTCGGTTACGCCTGCTTCAACGACGCCACCTTGCGCGACTACCAACGCCGCACCACGCAGTGGACCATCGGCAAGAACTTCGATGCCACCGGCGGCTTCGGCCCCTGCGTCGTGACGGCCGATGAGCTGCCGCCGGGCTGCACGGGCCTGCGCATCGAGTCGCGCCTGAATGGGCAGGTGATGCAGAGCGCTGACACCTCCGACATGGTGTTCGGGGTGGCCCGCACGATCTCCCTGCTCAGCGAGTGCGTGACGCTGGAGCCGGGTGATGTGATCGTCATGGGCACGCCCGCTGGGGTGGGTTACGCCCGCACGCCGCCCGTGTGGATGAAGGCCGGTGACGTCATCGAGATCGAAATCGAGCGCGTGGGCCTGCTGCGCAACCCGGTCGAGGCGTGAAGGTGGTGGCATGAAGAACCTGACCCTGGACAACATCACCGCGGCGGCCGTCGACAGCTTTGCGGGCCTGCCCGATGCGCGGCGCCGTGAGCTGGTGCAGGTGTTGGTGCGCCACCTGCACGACTACGCTCGCGAGGTCCGCCTCAGCCACGCCGAGTGGCGCGCGGCGCTGGGCTTCCTGCACCGCGTGGGCGACATCTCCACCCCCGAGCGCAGCGAGTTCTCGCTGCTGTCCGACGTGACCGGTCTGAGCAGCCAGGTGGACCTGCTGTGGAGCCAAGCCGGTGCGACACCGGGCAGCAACCTCGGGCCCTTCCACGCCGCGGGCTCGCCCTGGCGTGACAACCCGGCCGACCTTATAGGCGACAACGCCGGCACGCGGGTGCTGCTGCGCTCCCGCGTGCTCGACATGCAGGGCCAGCCCCTGGCGGGTGCCGAGGTGGACTTCTGGCAGAACGCGGCCGACGGCCTGTACTGGCAGCAGGACCCGCGCCAGCCCACCGACAACCTGCGTTGCAGGTTGCGCACCGCGGCCGACGGCAGCTTCGAGATCGCCACCATCCGACCCGTGCCCTACCAGATCCCCACCGACGGGCCGGCCTATCTGGAACTGGTGCAGCCCGCGGGCCGCGGTTCCTGGCGGCCGGCGCACTACCACCTCATCGTCTCCATGCCCGGCCACCGCACCCTGGTGACCGAGGTCTTCGATGCCGAAGACACTTACCTGGAACGCGATGCCGTCTTCGGCGTGCGCGAGGCCCTGGTGGGCCGCTACGCCGACGAGCACGACCCTGCGGCGGCGCAGCGCCTGGGCCTGCCTGGGCCCACTGTGCCCGTGATGCGCATGGACTTCCGGCTCGCGCAGGCCTGACGGGCGCCGCGCCTCAACCTTTTGTCACCGCCGAGGAGATTGCAGACGGATCGTCGATCAATGTTGAGCACCGCCACCACGATGGGTGTTGGTGCCGTCGCAGGCTGCGCCCTGCCTGGGCGGGCGTCCCACCAGGGGCCCAAGACCCCGTTCGCCGTGCCGGGCACCTACGTGCCCATCGTTGGCACCGACCAGATGTTCCCGGTGCGCCGCATCTACTGCATCGGGCGCAACTACGCGGCCCATGCACGCGAGATGGGCTCAGACCCCACGCGCGAACCGCCCTTCTTCTTCCAGAAGCCCACCGACGCCATCCAGAACGTGGCCCCCGGCACCGTGGCCGACCACCCCTATCCGCCGCTGACCAAGAATTACCACTACGAGGTGGAGCTCGTGGCGGCGCTGAACAAGGGTGGGCGCAACGTGCCGGTGGAAAAGGCGCTCGAGTTGGTGCACTCGTACGCGCTGGGCCTGGACATGACGCGGCGCGACCTGCAGCGCGCCATGGGCGACGAGAAGAAGCCCTGGGAGATCGGCAAGAGCTTTGACAAGTCCGCCCCCATCGGCCCGCTGCACCTGGTGGCGCAGCCAGACCGCTTTAGGGGCTGATGTTGAGCCTGTCGCCGCCCGATGACCAGCCCGCGGCGCCTGCTTCACAGGTCGTCGTGCTTGGGCGCTTTGCGCCGGCCTCGGTGGTGGGGACTTCCTGGCTGGAAGTCCGCCTCTTCGGTCGGGCCTCGCAGGAGCGGCGCCTGGAGCTGGTGGCCTCCCAGGCGGTGGCTGGGCAGCCGCAGGCTTCACCGTCTTCACCGGGCGCGCGTCCGGCCCATGAGCGTGTGCAGCGACTCCAATTCGAGCCGGGTCGAGAACGGCTGGCGCTGATGCCCGGCGCGTTCAAGGTCTTCTCAGACCACCTCGAGCTGGGTTTGCGGCATGTTCTGGGTGGCCTGGATCACCTGCTGTTCCTGCTCGTGGTGGTGGCCGCTGGCGGGGGCGCCCGGTACCTCCTGGCCGCCCTGACCTGCTTCACCTTGGGCCACGCGCTGTCGCTGGGCGCCGTGGTCCTGGGCGGCTGGACCTTTCCGGTCGCGTGGGTGGAGCCCGCGATCGCCGCCACCATCGTGTTGTTGGCGGTGTTTGATACGAGGGATCGCTTGCACTCGGGCGCAGGCCGTCTCGTGCTGATCTTCGCCTGTGCACTGATCCACGGCCTCGGGCTGGCCGAGGCCCTGCTCGGTTTGCGCCTGGACGATCAGCATCTCTGGCCGAGCCTGGCGGGATTCAATCTCGGGGTCGAAGCCGGCCAGGCGCTGGTGGCCCTGCCTGCGCTCGGCCTGTTGGCCTTCCTGAGGCTGCGCTGTGGAGACGAGGTGGACTGGCGGGTACGGCAGGGCTTGCGGGCCGGCGCGGTGGCGTGTGGCCTGTTCTGGCTTGGGGCGGGCGCGGTCTGACCACGCTGGTCAAAGCAGCCACAGGTACAGCGTGGAGCTCCATCGGCTCTGCCAATACCCCTGTGGCCAAGGAAGGACTGAGGCTGCGTTGGGGATTCAGACCGCCCGCTTCAACGCCCCCTCGTACCAGCGCAGGTCCACGTAGCGCTCGGCGCCGGGAGGTTGACCGCCCCACTGGCCCTCGAGTTCCGCGCGCAGCGCGAGCACGGCCTGGAAGCCCGCTGCGTCGAAGCGGCTGTCCGGGGTCAGGCCGAAGCGCGGCTCCATCAGCGCGTCGTAGGTCAGGGCGGTGATGGGCGCGGGCAGGTTCAGACGCTGGGCCAGCAGCGCCAGCACCGCGTCCTTGTGCTGAGGCAGGCGGGCCCAGCGCA
Organism: uncultured beta proteobacterium; assembly: GCA_903885585.1. Taxonomy (GTDB): domain Bacteria; phylum Pseudomonadota; class Gammaproteobacteria; order Burkholderiales; family Burkholderiaceae_C; genus Rubrivivax. The sequence goes on along the minus strand of CAISJH010000150.1, from coordinate 5,250 downwards.
GCGCCTGCACCAGGCCGGCCAGGTAGCGCTCCAGCGCTGGGCCGTTGGCGCCGCCCCAGGCGCGCATGACGAACACCCCCGAGCCCTGGTAGGGGCCGATCAGGTCGATCATGCGGCCCATGCTGCGCAGACCGAAGCCTCGGGCCTGGAACGAGAACGGCGGGTTCAAGGCCGAGGCGGTGTGGCTGCGGTCGTCGCGCATGGCGCCCACCCGCTGGAAGGTCCCACCCACTACCTTGACCGTGTAGTCGCCCGCCTTCAGGCCAGCATTGAGCAAGACCTTGCGCGCTTGCAAGGCGTAGGCCGTGTTGGGCGCGTCCACGATGAGGGTGCGGCCGCGCAGTTGGGCCACCTCGGTGATCTCCGGCTGCACGAAGAACTCGTTCATGCTGCTGTCGCCACCCATGACGATGGCGATGTCCGCGCCTGCCGACTCGCGCATGGCCACGGCGTTGTCCACCGCTGCGTGTGCCACGTCGAAGGCACCCGCCGCCAGACCGGTGCGCAACTCGGTGGAGTTCTGCGTGAACTGCAGGTCCACCTCCACCCCCTGCGCTTTGAACAGGCCTTGCTCCTGGGCGACGAAGAGCGCGAGGTTCTGCGCGCCCGGAAAGACTTTCACGCGCACGCGCTCGGGCGCCGAGGCGCGCGCCAGCATCGGCGACCCGAGGGAGACGGCCAAGGTGGACTGAAGCAGCACTCTGCGAGGGATCATGAGATGGACTCCGTGGTCAAGGGGGTGTCTGCGCGTGGCGCTGTTTCGGCAGGCATTGCCGCGGCCATGGCTTTCAGGCCTTCAATGCAAAACCCGCCACCTGCTGGTAGTGCCGCGAGATGGCGCGCAGCTCTTCGGCGCTGATGAGCTCGTCGATGTGGCCGAAGGGCTGGCCGCCGCTGAGTTCATCGGCCTTCATGATGATGGCGTCGGGTGGCTGGGTGCGGTTGGTCTGCACCACGCGTGCGGTGGCCGGCAGGCGCTGATCTTCGTAGCGGCGCAGCGCCGCCAGCGGGGGGGTGCCGGCGGCCAAGCTGGCGGCCAGCTCGTCGGCCAGCGTGCGCGCGTCCAGCAGCGCCTGGGCCGAACCGTTGGAGCCGCGTGGGTACATCGGGTGGGCGGCGTCGCCCATCAGCGTCACCCGGCCCTGGCCCCAGAAGGGCAGGGGGTCGCGGTCCACCATGGGGTATTCGAATATGGTTTGCGCGCCGCTGATCAGCGCTGGCACGTCCAGCCAGTCAAAGCGCCAGCGCTCGAAGGTGGGCAGGAAGTCCTCCAGCCGCCCCGGCTTGTTCCAGTCGTTCATGGCCGAGCCTTCTCGGCCGATCTCCGCCACCCAGTTGATGAGCTGGTTGCCCTGGCCGTCGACGTTGTCCACGATCGGGTAGATCACCATCTTGCCGGTGGCGATCGAGCCGATGCGCAGGTAGCTGCGCCCGGTCAGGATGGGCCGGTGCACGGTGGTGCCGCGCCAGGTGTTGATGCCGGCAAAGCACAGCTGGTCCGTGGGATGGAGTTGCCGCCGCACGGCCGAGTGCACGCCGTCGCAGGCCACCGCGATGTCGGCGCGCACCGGGTCGGGCGCGGCCGAGCCGCCTGACGAGGCGGCAAAGCGCAGCGTCACGCCGTCGTCCTCGATCAACACACCCTCACAGCGGTGGCCGGTGCGCACGCGCTGCGGCCCCAGGCGTTGCAACGCGGCGCGGTGCAGGATGCCGTGCAGCTTGCCGCGGTGGATGCCGAACTCCGGGTGCTCATGGCCGGCGTGGCGGCCGCGCGGCTCGCGGTAGATGTACTGACCCCAGCGGTTGTAGAAGACGCTTTCCTCGTTCTCGATCGCCACGGCGCGGATTTCGTCCAGCAGCCCCAGGGCCGTGAGCTCGCGCATGGCGTGGGGCAGCAAGGTGATGCCCACGCCCACCTCGCGCACTTCGCGCACGCCCTCGTAGACCGTGCAGGGCAGGCCGCGCTGGTGCAGCGCCAGGGCGAAGGCGAGGCCGGCGATGCCGCCGCCGATGATGGCAATGTCCATGATGTGTTCCTGAATCGCTCCGGCTGGAGGGCTCAGGCCCTTCAGAGATCCTGAGTTCGCGAAGTTCAGTCGGCCGTGATCTGGCGCGCCTTGATGAGTTGTGCCCAGCGGGCCGCGTCGCGCTCCACGAGCTGGCCGAAGGCCTCGGGCGTGCTGGTCGCCGGGTCCATCCCCTGGGTGGAGAAGGCGCGCTTGGCGTCCTCACTGGCCAGGATCTGCTGAATCTCGCGGTTGAGCTGCGTCACCAGGGCCGGTGGCGTGCCCTTGGGCGCAAAGATGCCATACCACATGTCCACGTTGACCTGGCCCACGCCGGCCTCGGCCAGGGTGGGCAGATCGGGCAGCAGCGGGTGGCGCTTGTCGCTGCCGATGCCCAGCGCGAGCAGCTTGCCCGCCTTGATGTGCGGCAGCGCCACGTGGATGGGCAGGAACATGGACTCCACCTGGCCGCCCAGCAGGTCGGTCACGGCCGGGCCGGTGCCCCGGTAGGGGATGTGGGTGATGAAGGTGCCGGTGGTGTTCTTCAGCAGTTCCATCGACAGGTGGTGCGGCGTGCCCACGCCGGGTGAGGCGTAGTTCAGCCGGCCCGGCTGGCGGCGTGCGGCCTCCAGCAGCTCACGCGCGTTGCGCCAGCCGGTCTTCGGGTGGGCCACCAACAGCAGTTGGCCCCAGCTGGTGAGGGTGATGGGTGTGAGGTCTCGCACCGGGTCCCAGGACAGCGTGGGATACAGGCTGCGGTTCATCACCAGCGTGTTCACGCTCACCAGCAGGGTGGAGCCGTCTGGCGCGGCGCGCACCACCGCCTCGGTGCCGGTGTTGCCGGAGGCGCCCGGCCGGTTGTCCACCACCACCGGCCGGCCCAGACGCTCCGAAAGCTTTGGGCCGACGGTGCGGGCGATCAGGTCGATGCCGGTGCCGGGTGTGAAGGGGACGATCAGGCGGATGGGCCCGGTGGTGCCCGCGGCCTGTGCGGGTGCCTGGCTCTGCGCCGCAACGCGGCCTGCACCCAGCGTCAACAAACCGGTCAGGGCTGAGGCCCCTGCCGAGAGAAGCAGTTGGCGGCGAGGAAGGAGGTGTGTCTTCATGGAGATAGGCTACTCGATGTCCAAAGGCGGGCGCCATTGTGGGGTTGGCACGGGGCGCCAACGGCCCAGCAGGCTGCCCAAGGCCAACCCCGCTGCTGCGGTGAGGGCCACGGCCGTGTAAGCGGGCCAAAACGCGCCGTCATAGGCGCCGAACAGGCTGACCCGGAAGCTCTGTACCACCCAGGTCAGGGGCAGGTAGGGGTGAATAGCCTGGAAGGCCTCGTCGCTGAGCTCGATGGGCAGCAGCGCGCCCGCAGCGGAGATCTGCACGATCAGCAGCAGCACCGCCACCACCTTGCCCAGGTCTCCCAGCAAGCGCACCAGCGTCCAGACGATGGCCAGAAAGGCCACCGAGCTGGTGGCCAGCGTCAGCGCCAGCAGGCCGGGTTGCGGCAGGGGCACCTTCAGCACCCAGGCCAACAGCGCCAGCATCGCCAAGGATTGCAGCAGCACCACGGACAGCGGCAGCACGAGCTTGCCGGCCGCCAGGGCGAGACGGGGATGCGCCGCCACGGGCTCCGGCACCCGCCGCAGATGCACCAGGAAGCACACCATCACTGCACCCACCCACAGGGCCAGCGGGACGAAGTTGGGTACCAGGGCGCTGCCCTGGTTGGCCACGGGTGCGACGATCTCAACCTCGGGCTCCACTGACGAGGCCAGGCCCTGGGCGTTGCCTTCCAGCCGATCCACATCACTGGGCAGGCTCTTTCGCAGCAGCTCCAGGCCCACGTTCAAACGCCCCGCGCCGTCCGTCAGCCCGACCAGGCCTTGCTGAAGATTCTGCGTGCCCGCGCTCAATTGGCGCAGCCCGCCCAGCAGGGCGTCGTGGCCGTTGACCAGCTCTCGCGTGCCCTCGGTCAGCCTGTCCAGGCGGGTGTCCTCAGGCAGCCGCGCCTGCATGGCGGAGAGGGTTGCGCCTGCGCGGGCCGTGCCTTCGGCCAGGCTGCCCACGCCCGCCTGCAGCTTCTGGGCCCCCTGCAGCAAGCTGGTTTGTGCGTCCCGGGCACGGCCGATGCCGGTGCCAAGCTCTCTTGCGCCGGCGGCGATGGGCGTGACGCCTTCCACCACCCAGCTGCCGAACAAGGGCGTCTCGTCGGCCGCCGTCCGCAGTCGCAGCAGGCCGGCCTCCAGCCGCAGAGCGCCCGCGCCGAGCGTATCCAACCCCCGCAGCAGGTCTTGCTGCCCTTGTGTCAGCGACTGGGCGCCCTGGCGCAATGAAGTCAGCTCCGATTCGGCCGGCAGTCGGGACTCCAGCGCTCGCAGCGAGGAGGCCATCTGCCGCATACCGCCCCCCAGTTGCTGCGAACCCTCGGCCACTTGAGCGGCGCCTGCGCGCAAGCGTTGTGCCGAGTCGACGGCCGCTTCGCTGGCGGTGGCGGACTGCCGGCTGCCGTCGCGCGCCCGGCCCATGCTTGACTGCAATTCCGCCGCGCCCTTGTGCAGGTCTGCCAGGGCCGTGCGCAGGCTGTCCAGGTTGCGCTGCGAACCCGCCGCGGTGGAGAGCACCAGATCCCAGCGGGCCTCAGCCAGCATGGTGTTGACGCGCTGTGCCACCTCGGGGGCAAACCGGCGCGCAAAACCAGCGCTGGTGTAGTTGTTGCCCTCGCTGGCGTAGAGCGTGAGCTTGGCGGCACCGCGCGTCTCGCCCGGCAGGGCGCGCTGGCTGAAGTCTGCCGGGATCTCGAGGACGAAGGCCAGCCGTCCCTGCCGTACGTCCTTGCGTGCTTGCTCCGCATCCTGGTAACGCCGGTAGGCAAAGTGGCTCTGGGCCTCTATCGAGGTCAGCACCTCGCTGCCCAGATTGAGGTTGCGGCCCCGGTACTGGGCGCCCGTGTCCAGGTTGACCAGACCGGCGGGGAGGTCGCGCGTGTGCGACGCCGGGTCCCACATCGCAAACAGGTAGATCCAGGCGTACACCGCCGGGACAAACAGCACGCCCAGCATGGCCAGCGTCAGCTTGCGGTGGGCGCGCAGCAGCCGCAGCTCCCACCCCAGGACGTCGCGCGTCGCGCTCCACCAGTTCTTGGGCATGTTCGGGGTCAAGCTCATTCGCCTTGCGTGCGGGTCTGAATCATTGTGCGCCGGGGCCGGTGGCGAGTCGGGCCGCGTCACGGTCATTCGTGACAATGCGTGGT
>CAISJH010000149.1 GCA_903885585.1 uncultured beta proteobacterium | reverse complement strand
TGACAGGCGGCACACCCAGCCTGCTGACCGCCGGCTTCAAGCTGGTGTTCTGACCAGGCGCTTCTTGACTGCCCGCGCGGACTGGCGCGCGCAGAGCCAACCCAAGGCTGCCGCTGCACTGGCGGCCCAGAAGGTGGGTTCATACCCCATTCGCTCGATCAGCCAACCGCCTCCGAAGCCCCCGAGCACCCCGGACAAGCCGTAGCCCAGGATGGTGTAGAGCGCCTGCCCGCGTCCCCGGGCCCTGCCAGGGAACAGCTGGTGGATCAGCGAGATACACGCCGCATGGTGCGCAGCGAAGGTCACCGCGTGGGACATCTGCGCCAGCAGCAGCACCCACCCCAGATGCCCAGCACCCGCGGTGGCGGCGAACCGTGCTGTGGCCACGGCAGCCACCACCTGCAGCCAACCGTGGGGTGAAAGCTTCGAGAAGAAGCGGCCCTGTGTCCAGAAGAACAGGATCTCCACAGCCACGGCCACGGCCCACAAGCCCCCAATGGCCGACTTGCCGTAACCCAGATGGGCGAGGTACAGCGAAAAGAAGGCATAGACCGCCGTGTGGGCCAGCACCGTGAAGAAGACCGATGCGAAGAACCAGGCCACCTCGGGCTTCTTGAGCAGATGCAGCGCTGCGGGTGCAGGCTCGTCGCTCAACACCTGCTCATGGCTGCGTGGCAGGCGTGTGGCAGCCCACAGCAGCAAAGCGTTCATGGCCGCCACGATCCACGGGAAGGCGTGCACGCCCAGCCGCTCCAGCACCAGGCCGAAGACAGCCACCGACGCAATGAAGCCCACAGAGCCCCACACCCGCACCCGTCCATAGCGCCCCGCATCCAGGCCCTGGCTGTTGCTCAGCAGGTACGCCAGCGAGGTCTCGTACAGCGGCACCACACCGCTGTTGGCCAGGAACAGCAGGGCCGTGACCGCCGCCACGGGCCAGAGGCTCTCCACAAAAGACAAGCTCAGCGCCGAGACCACGCAGCCCACGCAGGCCAGGCGGATGAGGGTCACGCGCTGACCGGTGTGGTCCCCCAGCCATCCCCAGGCGTACGGACCAACGATGCGGGTGCAGGACTGCAAAGCCGCAATGCCACCGATGGCCCAGGTGGTGAACCCCAGCTCCTTGAACCACAGCGGCGCGTAGGGGTTGAACAGGCCCAGGGCCGCGAAGTACGTGAAGGACAGCAGCGCAAACGCTGGCAGCGGTGCCGGCAAGGGCGCCGGCAGCAGCGCCGAGGGCGATCTCAAGCGCCAGGCCTCGAGACGACCGAGCCCGCCAACGGCTTCATGCCTGGGCGGCCAGCGGCGGCGTGGGCAGCGCCACATCACCGCACTGGGCCCGGTGCCGCAGCGCATGGTCCATCAGCACGAGGGCCAGCATCGCCTCGGCAATCGGCGTGGCGCGAATGCCCACGCAGGGGTCGTGCCGACCGAAGGTCTCCACCGTGGCCGGCTCACCAGCGCGATCCACCGAGCGACGCGGCAGTCGGATGGAACTGGTCGGCTTGATGGCGATCGACACCACGATGTCCTGCCCGGTGGAGATGCCACCCAGCACGCCGCCGGCGTGGTTGCTGGCAAAGCCTTCGGGCGTGAGTTCATCGCCATGCACGCTGCCGCGCTGCGATACCACCGCCAGGCCGTCACCGATCTCCACCGCCTTGACAGCATTGATGCCCATCATGGCGTAGGCGATGTCGGCGTCGAGCTTGTCGTACAAGGGCTCACCCCAACCGGCAGGCACTCCGCGCGCCACCACGCTGATGCGTGCGCCGCAGGAGTCGCCCGACTTGCGCAGCGCGTCCATGAAGGCCTCCAGCGCCGGGATCTGGCTGGCGTTGGGGGCGAAGAAGGGGTTGTGCGGGATGTGCGCCTCGTCCTCGAACGGGATTTCCATCTCGCCCAGCGCCGTCATCCAGCCCGTCACCGTCAGGCCGTGCTGCGCATGCAACCACTTGCGGGCCACGGCACCCGCAGCCACCATGGGTGCGGTCAGGCGGGCCGAGGATCGACCACCGCCGCGCGGGTCGCGCAGGCCGTACTTGCGCCAGTAGGTGTAGTCGGCATGACCTGGGCGGAAGGTGTCCAGCAGGTTGCCGTAGTCCTTGCTGCGCTGGTCCGTGTTGCGGATCAGCAGGCAGATCGGCGTGCCCGTGGTCTGCCCTTCGTACACGCCAGACAGGATCTCCACCTGGTCGGGCTCGTTGCGCTGGGTAACGTGGCGGCTGGTGCCGGGCCGGCGCCGGTCCAGGTCAGGCTGGATGTCGGCTTCTGACAAGGCCATGCCCGGAGGGCAGCCGTCAATCACGCAACCGATGGCGGGGCCGTGGCTTTCGCCGAAATTCGTGACGCGAAAGAGTTCGCCAAAGGTGGATCCGGACATCGCCCGATTGTAGGCAGCGCACCAGCACGCACTGCGGGGCGCAGGCCGTCAGGCTCAGGCCTCAGGCGCCGGCCTGGAAGACTCCTCCTGCACCGGCCAGTCGCGGATGTAGGCCTTGAGCATGCGGTTTTCGAAGTCCTGCGCGTCCACCACGGCCTTGGCCACGTCGTAAAAGGAAATCACACCCATCAGCGTGCGCTTCTCCATCACCGGCATGTAGCGGGCGTGGCGTTGCAGCATCATGCGGCGCACCTCGTCCATCTCGGTTTCTGGGGTGCAGGTCAGCGGCGCGTCGTCCATGACCGTGCGCACGATGGTCGTGCCTGCTTGGCCGCCATTGCGCACCACGGCAGAGATCACCTCACGGAAGGTCAGCATGCCCACCAGGTCGCCATGCTCCATGACCACCAAGGAGCCAATGTCCAGTTCGGCCATCTGCTGCAGGGCCGTGGCCAGGGGCTTGTCGGGCGTGGTGGTGAACAGCGTGCTGCCCTTGACACGCAGGATGTCGCTGACCTTCATGACGGGTTCCTCCGGTTGGCTGGTGCGCAGGCCCAGGCGGTGCGGCAACTGCCGTTCCGGCGCGTGCACGGGGCTGGGTGTCGGTTCAATATAGCCCACAATCCCCAGGAGTTCATTGCCTCTGGAGGGCTGTCCATGGCTGGCGCCGCCGACCCCGCATTCGACACGCTGGCGCTGCACGCCGGCGCCGCGCCCGACCCCGCCACGGGAGCGCGGGCCACACCCATCCACTTGAGTACCAGCTTCGTGTTCGAGAGCAGCGACCACGCCGCCGCGCTCTTCAACATGGAGCGTGCCGGGCATGTCTACAGCCGCATCAGCAACCCCACCAACGCGGTGTTCGAGGAGCGCATGGCCGCGCTGGAAGGTGGCGTGGGCGCCATCGCCACGGCCAGCGGTCAGGCCGCGCTGCACCTGGCCATTTCCACACTCGCCGGTGCGGGCTCGCACATCGTGGCCTCGGCCGCCTTGTACGGTGGCTCACACAATCTGCTGCACTACACACTGCGGCGCTTTGGCATCGAGACCACCTTCGTGCGGCCAGGCGACATCGATGCCTGGCGAGCCGCCATCCGCCCGAACACGCGGCTGCTGTTTGGCGAGACCCTCGGCAACCCGGGCCTGGACGTGCTGGACATCCCGATCATCAGCGCCATCGGCCGGGATGCCGGTGTGCCCCTGTTGGTGGACGCCACCTTCACCACGCCCTGGCTGCTGAAGCCCTTCGATCACGGCGCAGCGCTGGTGTATCACTCGGCCACCAAGTTCCTGTCCGGCCATGGCACGGTGGTGGGCGGCGTGGTGGTTGACGGCGGCCAGTTCGACTGGGAGGCCGCGGGCCGCCACCCGGAGCTGACCGAGCCCTACGAGGGCTTTCACGGCATGGTCTTCACCGAAGAGAGCACCACCAGCGCCTTCTTGCTGCGCGCTCGGCGCGAGGGCCTGCGCGACTTTGGCGCCTGCATGAGCCCCCACACGGCCTGGCTGCTGCTGCAAGGCCTGGAGACGCTGCCGCTGCGCATGGAACGGCATGTGGCCAATGCGCGCAAGGTCGTGGCCTTCCTGGCCGCGCACAAGCTGGTGGACCGGGTGGCCTATCCGGAGTTGGAGTCCCACCCCGACCACCAACTCGCCCAGCGCCTGCTCCCACGAGGCTGCGGCTCTGTCTTCAGCTTCGATCTGCGAGGCAGCCGCCGTCAGGGCAAGGCCTTCATCGAGGCTCTGAAGATC
>CAISJH010000148.1 GCA_903885585.1 uncultured beta proteobacterium | reverse complement strand
GTTTTTCGTCTACTACATGTCGTCACGATGGCACGCGGCATCTTCCTCCGCTCATGTCCCCCGGCCTCGGCCCAGGGGCCGAGGCCTCCTCCTTGACTTCGCTGCGGAAGACGCCGCGCACCATCGTTCAGCAGACAGGTGTGCACTCCAAGGTGGCACCGCTCGCTGGATCGGGGCCCTGTGCGCAGTGAAGTCAAGGGGGAGGGCTTGGCTCCTGCCAAGCCCGGAGGACATGAACGGAGCACAGGGCGCCGCGCCAGCGAGCTCGCGAGGTGGAACGCAGCAAATTCAATCCGCCCTGAACCCCGTCGCCTTCACCACCGGCGCCCAGCGTGCCGTCGAGGCCTGCTCGAGCTTGGTCAGGTCGGCCGCGCTGCCGCCACCCGCCTCCAGCGCCAGCTTGCCAAAGCGGTCCAGCACCTCGGGGTGGGTCAGCGCCTTGTTCAGCGCACGGTTGATGGCTTCGGTCGAGGCAGCAGGTGTCTTGGCCGGTGCGTACATCGCAAACCAGCCCGAAGCCACGATGCTCGGATAGCCCGACTCCTTGAACGTCGGCACGTCCGGCAGCAGCGCGCTGCGCTTGTCACCCGAGGTGGCCAGAATGCGCACCTTGCCCGACTTGTGCGCCTCCAGCGCCTCCAGCACCACGTCGATACCTGCCGAGACCTGGCCGCCCATCAGCGCGTTCATCAGCGCCGATCCGCCCGCAAAGGGCACGTGCACCATGTCGGCCTTGGCGTCGCGCGACAGAATCTCACCGAAGAAGTGCGGCAAGCTGCCGGGTGCGGGCGAGCCGAAGTTCGCCTTCTGCGGGTTGGCCTTCAACCAGGTCACGAACTCGGTCACGTTCTTCACCGGCAGGCTGGCCGGCACCGACAGCGCGAAGTTGAAATTGCAGACGTGGCCCACGGGGGCGAAGTCGGTGGCCGGGTTGTAGTTGAGCTTGGAAAACACCAGTGGGGCGAGCACCGGCACCACGATGGGCGTGATCATCACCACGCTGCCGTCGGCCGGTGAGGCCTTCAGCAGATCCGCCGCCACGCGCCCGCCCGCGCCGGCCCGGTTTTCGATCACGATGTTGACCTTGAGGTCGTCCTTCATCTTCTCGGCCAGCACGCGCGAGACGATGTCAAGGGAGCCGCCGGGCGGAAAGCCCACCAGCACCTTGAGGGTCTTGTCGGCCTGGGCGTGGGCCAGGGGCATCAGGCCGGCCGCAGCGGCCAGGGCGGTGAATTGACGGCGCTTCATGGGGTGTCTCCTCGGTAATGTCTCGTCTGCCCCGGGTTACGCCGGGGTTGTGCAGCGCAATCTAGCCGTCCAGAATCGATTGATCAAATCAACCATCCCCAGGGTTTACGCCAGTGGCCCACACACCTGAATGTCCGGCCGCTGCCGGCCAATGCGTCAGCTGCGCCGAGGGGGGGCCCCTGCCTGCCCTGCCACGCATGGCACAGCCCCGGGCGCTGGGTGACCTCTTGCTCTACCGCCTGAGCCGGCTGTCGGGCGCCGCCAGCCTGCCGGCCGTGCGACTTTGCGAAGGACGCTACGGCATCACCCGGCGCGAGTGGCGCATGCTGGCGCTGCTGGCCGAAGGCGGCAGCATGCACCCCTCGGACCTGGCCGTGCAGGCGCAACTGGACCGAGCCCGCACCTCACGGGCCTTGTCGGCTCTGGTGGCCAAAGGCTGGGTGCGTCGCACCGTGCAAGCCAGTGACCAGCGCTACGCCCATGTGGAGCTGACCGACTCGGGGCAACGCCTGCACGCGCAACTCTTCCCCGAGATCGCGGGGCTGAACAGAGACCTGCTGAGCGTGCTGTCTGCAGAAGACATCGCCGCGCTGGACGCTACGCTGCAGCGCCTGCAGGCGCAGGCCGAGCAGTTGGCCGCCACCTGCGCGTTGCCCAAGGCCGGGCGGCAGCGAGGAAGGGCCAGGCCACCAGCTTGAAAGCCGTACCGGGGAGGCCCGGCCTTCAGGCATTGAAGTTCAGCACGAGCCCGGGTTCCGGCCAGTCATCGATAGCGATGAGCCGGCCACTGCCGGAGAGCGTGACGAACAGTGTGCGCATGTCTGGACCGCCAAAGCAGAGGTTGGTCGTGAAGCGGTCCGGAAGCGGAACATGACGATGTCCCGATCCATCTGGCGTGATGACCGTGATGCCTCCGTGCATCAGCGTCGCGATGAGCACATTGCCGCGCGCATCGACCGCCATGGAGTCAAATCTTTGGTACTGGCCACCTGGAGAAGCAGCCATCATCCTTGCACCTTGAGGGGAAGGAAACTCCAGGCGGCGAACCTGTCCTGCTGACAGGATCTCAAACGCCCACAGCCGAGCCCCTTCCGTTTCCGCGTAGTACAGCGTCGAACCGTCTGGCGACAGGGCGATGCCGTTAGGCGTCATGACGGGGTGGGCGACGATATGCGCTTGACCATCCCTGTTCAGGTAGAACACGCCGCCGCGATCGATCTCTCGAGCCCGTACTTTGCCCAAATCTGTGAAGTAGCAGCCTCCGTAGCGGTCAAAAACCAGGTCGTTCGGACCGCGCAGGGGGATGCCCTCGACAGCATCCAGAAGACGCTCCACGCGTCCCGTCGACAGGTTCACGCGTTCGATCCGACCGCCGTCGTAGTCATCAGCCTGCCCGATGGGCCTGAGGCACTGGCCGGGTTGGTCTGTGAAACGAAAGCCGCCGTTGTTGCAGACGTAGACCGCGCCGTCAGGGCCGATGGCCGTCCCATTCGGCCCACCGCCCAGGTGCGCCAGGATCTGTAGTCGGCCGTCTGCGGTGACCCGGGTCAAGGTGCCCCTGGCAATCTCGACGAGGACCACGGAGCCATCAGCCATGGCGATGGGGCCTTCGGGAAACTGCAAGCCGCTGGCAATCTCGCGAAATCTCATGTGTGAGCCTCCATCGGTCAGTCTTGGGTCATCCCACGATCGCTGTGCTGCGTCTGACCTTCAGCTCCAAAGGCAGCAAGACAGGCGGTTCGGCATCTTCACCCGCCAGTCGCGCCAGCAGGTAGCGGGCGGCCTCCTCCCCGATCTCGCGGATCGGAACCCTGACGGTGGTCAGGGGCGGGTGGAGGTAGGCGGCGAAGTCGTTGTCGTTGAAGCTGGCTACCGACATGGCACCCGGGACTTCGATCCCTTCAGCGCTGAGGGCGGCCAAGGCTCCGGCGGCCAGATAGTCGTTACCGCAGGCCACCGCGGTGACACCCGTGTTCCGCGTGATCAGGGTCTTCATCGCCTCGAAGCCTGAAGCGAAGCCGTATTCGGTCTCGAGCAAGGCATCCTGGCTGAGCATCATGCCTCTGCGTGCCACGGCAGCAAGAACGCCCTGCAGACGGCGCCGTGCGCGTTCGTTGTCGTCGGTGCGTCCACCGATGAAGCCGAGACGGCGGTGTCCGAGATCGGCCAGATGGTCCACAAGCAATGCCGCTGCCACATGCTCGTCAAAGCCTATGCAAGGTCCCTGGGTACTGGACACTGCCCACAGCAGGACGTAGGGGATGCCATGCTGGTTCAACATGTTGAAGACAGCGGGGGGATGCTCCGCGCCCAAAAGCGCGACAGCATCCACACCGCGCTCCAGCAAGGCGCGCAGCACAGTTGGGTCCTGCGCCCTCGCGTGGTCGGGCGCCGACAACAGCAGGTTGTAGCCCTGTGCAGCCAGCGCACTCTCCATCGCCTGCACCAGGGTCGGGAAGGAAGAGCCACCAAACCGCGGAACCAGGGCTCCGATGGTCTGGGTCTTGCGAAGGGCGAGGGCCCGCGCCGCACCGTTAGCCACATAGCCCAGGCGATCGGCAGCGGCCAGGACCTTCTGTCTGGTTGCCGGGCTGATCATGTCCGGTCGGCTCAGCACACGAGACACGGTGCCGGCCGACACGCCAGCCAGAGCCGCCACGTCGGCCAAAGACACGGCGCGCGCGACAGCGAGTGGTGCCCCGTTACCGGAAGCTGAAGGTATGCGTGTGGACATTGACGGGCGTCGAGCCGCGGAGAGATGAAGGCACGATGTGCTGCGCTTATCGACAGGCCAAAGTATGCCTCGTGCAAGTGCTTGCACACTAGCCTCAGCCATTACTTGGTGCTGTACGGCTGGCGGGAGTTGAACCCCTTTGCAACTTTAAGTTGCCTCGTTCCCATGCGCATTCACCTGCGCCAGTAAGAACGGGAAGTACAGGATTGACAAGCAGACGACAGGCTCCTAGAGTCCGCATCTGCCCTTGATGCAAGCGCTTGCATTTAGCTCACCTGTTCGGAGTCCTGCCTTGACCGTCACCAAGAACGCCGTCGTCAACACCTTGCTGGAGTGCGGCGCCACGCATGCCTTTACCCTTCCGGGCCTGGGCATCACCTGGATGCTGGACGAGTTCCATGAAGTCCGTGACCGCTTCCGCGTCGTACTCACGCGCAGCGAGCAGATCGCTTCGGTCATGGCCCAGACCTACGGCAAGCTCACGGGTCGGCCAGGGGTCTTCATGGGCCAGGGGCCGTTTGCCAGCACCACGGGGGCCTTCGGCATCCTGGAGGCGCACTTTGCCGGCTCCCCCATGGTGGTGCTGACGGACACATCCTGCTACGACGGTTTTGGCATGTACGGCGTCTACCAGACCATGACGGGCGACTACGGCGCGGCCAACGTGCGCGCCGTGCTGGGCACCATGACCAAGTACTGCGCTTACGCCACCGAGCCGCACGAGGCGGTGTACGGCCTGCAACTGGCTTTCAAGCACGCGCAGCTGCCCCGCATGGGCCCGGCTGCGCTGGTGATGAAAACGCCCATCATCCGGCGCGAAATGCCGGACAACCCGCGCGTCAAGCTCTACCCGTCAGAAGGCTATCTGCGGCATACGCCCGCCCGCCCGGACGCCCAGGGCGTGCAAGCACTGGCCGAGATGCTGGCAAGTGCACGCTGCCCGGTGATCATCGCGGGCCAGGGCGCACAGACCGAGGCTGCGCGCGCGCTGCTGGCCCAGGTGGCCGGCAAGGCCGGCATCGCCGTCACCACCAGCTACAACGGCAAGGGCGTGGTCGACGAAACCTCGCCCGTGGCCGCCGGCATGCTGGGCACCTGGGGCTGCCGCAGCGCCAACCGCTTGCTGGGCAAGGCTGATGTGGTGCTCGCCCTGGGCGCCAGCCTCGGGCCCGACTACCTGCGCTTCCGAGACGAGGGCATGATCGACCCGAAGCGTCAGCGCATTGCGCACGTGGACGTGGATGCCCGCCATGCCGGCTGGGTGGTGCCTGTCGAACTGGCCGTCACGGGTGACGTGGCCGACGTGCTGCAAGCGTTGGCTGGCCACGACCTGGGCGACGCCCGTCAGCAGGAGCGTCTGGCAGCCATCGCCGCCCACAACACCGAGTTCGGCTTCGGCGTGTTGCCGCCCGTGCAGGCCGCAGAGGGCACGCTGCACTACGCCGACATCGTGCGCGCGCTGGACCGCAGCTTGACGCCGAGGGACATGCTGGTGCTGGACGCCGGCAACAACCGCATCTGGGTCACCAGCAGCCTGCGTGTGCGCACGCCGGGGCAACTGGTTGTGCCGGGCGGCATCGGCGGCATGGGCTGGGGCCTGCCGGCCGCTGCCGCCACCAAGCTCGTGCACCCGGACCGCCATGTGATCTGCCT
>CAISJH010000147.1 GCA_903885585.1 uncultured beta proteobacterium | reverse complement strand
TGGTTGTCGGCGTCTGGCGCTAGGTGTTGCATCACGGGGGGCTCAGGCGCCCAGCGCACCTGCCAAGGCCCCGAAGTCCTCGGCCACCAGGTCGAACTCTCCAGCCGTCCAAGGTTCCATCGCGCCGCCCGGCCCGCGCTCCAGCGGGCGCGGCACATACGCGGTCTTCAGGCCGCAGGCCGCAGCGGCGCGCAGGTCGCTGGGGTGGGCCGCCACCATCAGCACCTGCTCAGGGGGCAGGTCCAGCAGGCGTGCAGCCCCGAGATAGACCTCGGGGTCGGGCTTGTAGTGGCCGAAGAGTTCGGCCGAGAAGATCGTGTCCCAGGGCAGGCCGGCATGGCGTGCCATGTCCATCAACAGGCTGACGTTGCCGTTGGACAACGTGCACACCGGAAAGCGCAACTTCAGGCGGTGCAGCCCGGCCACGCTGTCCGGCCAGGGGGCCAGGCGGTGCCACACACGGTTGAGCTCGGCCACCTCGGCCTCGGGCGGCGCCAAGACCCGCTCCGTCAGCAAGGCGTCGAGGATGCGCCGGTGCAGGCCGTCGATGTGCGTCCAGGGCAGGCGCCCGTCGCGCACCGCCTGCATGGCTGGCACGTAGCCCGCCCGCCAGGCGTCGGCGAAGGCGGCCGGCTCCACCGGCCAGCCCAGCGCGCGCACCTCGGCGGCCACGGACGACCGCCAGTCGACCACAGTACCGAAGACGTCGAAGACGAGGGCGCGGACCTGCACCGCCGACGCTGACGAAGCTGCCGTCACCCTCAGGCCTTCCAAAAGATGCCGACTCAACCCTTACTTGGCCGTGGGCTTGGGCTGGTTATCGTCCACCTTCACGGTGAACTTGCCGTCCAGGATGTCCTTCTGGCGCTGCGCCACCTTGTCCTTGATGGCCTTGGGGATCTTGCTGTCAAAGGTACCCAGGGGCGACAACTCGCTGCCCTTGAACTTCATCATCGAGTACTGGCCGTAGTCCTCCGCCTTGAACTTGCCTTCCTTGACGGCCTTGATGGCGCGGTCGATGGTGGGCTCCATGTTCCACAGGGCCGAGGCCACCACGGTGTCGGGGTAGTCCTTCTGCGTGTCGATCACGTTGCCGATGGCCAGCACCTTGCGCTCCTTGGCGGCGTCGCTCACGCCGAAGCGCTCGGCGTACATGACGTCCGCGCCCTTGTCGATCATGGCAAAGGCCGCTTCCTTGGCCTTGGGCGGGTCGAACCAGCTGTTGATGAAGGTGACCATGAATTCCACCTTGGGGTTGGTCTCCTTGGCGCCGGCCATGAAAGCGTTCATCAGGCGGTTGACCTCAGGGATGGGGTAGCCACCCACCATGCCGATCTTGTTGCTCTTGCTCATGCCGCCGGCGATCAGACCGCTGAGGTAGGCGGGTTCCTGGATGTAGTTGTCGAAGACGCTGAAGTTGGGCGCCTGGGGCTTGCCCGACGAGCCCATCAGGAAGCTGACCTTGGGGTAGTCCTTGGCCACCTTGCGCGCGGCGGCCTCCACGGCGAAGCTCTCGCCCACGATCAGGGTGTTGCCCTTCTCGGCGTACTCGCGCATCACACGCTCGTAGTCGGCATTCGCCACCTTCTCGCTGAACACGTACTCGATCTCGCCGCGCGCCACGGCGGCCTTCAGGGCCTTGTCGATGCGGCTGACCCACTGCTGCTCCACCGGCACGGTGTAGATGGCGGCGACCCTCATCTTGGCCTGCGCCAGAGCGGCGGAGCCGAAGGTGGCCAGGGACGCAGCGGCCACGGCCGCCAGGGTGAAACGACGGGAAATCGACATCGTGGATCCTCTTGATGTGAAGAGTCAGGGGGGAGGCAAGGCGCTGCAACGCCGCCTCAGCGACGGCAGATAAGATCGCCGCGCATTTTGCGGCAGCCTTGCCGCCCGGTGACACAGCAAATTCCCTGCCATGACGACATCCTCTCTGACCGCTCTGTCACCCCTGGACGGCCGCTATGCCGCCAAAGTCGCTGCGCTGCGCCCGCTGCTCAGCGAGTTCGGCCTGATGCACCGGCGTGTGCAGGTGGAGGTGGAGTGGTTCATCGCCCTGTCGGACGCCGGGCTGGCGGAGTTCCAGCCGCTGTCAGCCCCCAGCCGCGCCACCTTGCGCGCCCTGGTGGAGCAGTTCAGCGAAGCGGACGCGCAGGCCATCAAGGACATCGAGCGCACCACCAACCACGACGTCAAGGCGGTGGAGTACTGGCTCAAGCGGCGCTTCGAGGGCCATCCTGAACTGGTGGCGGCGCAGGAGTTCGTGCACTTCGCCTGCACCAGCGAGGACATCAACAACGTGAGTCACGCGCTGATGCTCCAGGCCGCACGCGGCCAGGTGCTGTTGCCGGCGCTGGACGCCATTGCGCAGCGCATGACCGCCCTGGCGCATGACCTGGCAGGGCTGCCCATGCTCAGCCGCACCCACGGCCAGACGGCCAGCCCGACGACCGTGGGCAAGGAAATCGCCAACGTCGTGGCGCGCCTGAAGACGGCGCGCGAACGCATCGCCGCGGTGCCGCTGCCGGCCAAGATGAACGGCGCCGTGGGTAACTACAACGCCCACCTGTCGGCCTGGCCGGAGGTGGACTGGGAGGCCTTCAGCCGCGGCGTGGTGGAGCGCGCGCTGGGCCTGCCCTTCAACGCCTACACCACGCAGATCGAGCCGCACGACGGCATGGCTGAGCTGTTCGACGCCATGGCGCGCTGCAACACCATCCTCACCGATTGGGCGCGTGACGTCTGGGGCTACATCTCGCTGGGCTACTTCAAGCAAAAGACCAAGCCCGGCGAGGTGGGCTCGTCGACCATGCCGCACAAGGTCAACCCCATCGACTTCGAGAACGCCGAAGGCAACTACGGGCTGGCCAACGCGTTGCTGGCCCACATGAGCCACAAGCTGCCCATCAGCCGCTGGCAGCGCGACCTGACGGACTCCACCGTGCTGCGCAACATGGGCGTGGCCTTCGGCCACACCGTGCTCGCGCACGACAGCCTGCTGCGCGGCCTGGACAAGCTGCAGGTTGACGAAGCCCGCCTGGCAGCCGACCTGGACGGCGCCTGGGAGGTGCTGGCCGAGCCCATACAGACGGTGATGCGGCGCTACGGCCTGCCCGAACCCTACGAGCAGCTCAAGGCCTTCACGCGCGGTCAGCCCATGACCCGAGAGCTGATGCAGGGCTTCATCCAGGGTCTGGCGCTGCCGCCCGCCGAGAAAGAGCGCCTGCTGGCGATGACGCCTGCCTCCTACGTGGGCGCGGCTGAAGCCCTGGCACGGCGGGTCTGACCATGAGGGCTGCCCCGACCTTCACCCAGGCCCTGCTGGCCGCCGAGGCGCGCCACCGCTCCATGCTCTGCGTGGGGCTGGACCCGGAGCCCGCGAAGTTCCCGCTGCACTGGCGCGGCGATGCCGCGCGCATCTTCGAGTTCTGCGCCGCCATCGTCGACGCGACCAAGGACCTGGTGGTCGCCTACAAGCCGCAGATCGCCTACTTTGCCGCGCACCGCGCGGAAGACCAACTGGAGCACTTGTGCGCCCACATCCGCGCCGTGGCGCCGGGCGTGCCGGTGATCCTCGACGCCAAGCGCGGCGACATTGGCGCCACGGGTGAGCAGTACGCCCGTGAGGCCTTCGAGCGCTACCAGGCCGACGCCGTGACGCTGTCGCCCTACATGGGTGCAGACTCCATCGCGCCCTTCACCGCCTACCCGGGCAAGGGCGTGATCCTGCTGTGCCGCACGTCCAACCCGGGGGGCGACGATCTTCAGAACCTCCGGCTGGAGGGTGGCGAGCGCCTGTACGAGCGCGTGGCCCGGCTGGCCGCAGGCGCCTGGAACCGCAACGGCCAGGTGGGGCTGGTGGTCGGCGCCACCTACCCGGCGGAGGTGGCCCGAGTGCGGGAGCTGGCGCCCACGCTGCCCTTGCTGATCCCGGGGGTGGGCGCACAAGGCGGCGACGCTGCGGCCACGGTGCAGGCCGGCTGGCGAGGCCAAGTGCGTGCTGACGGTGCAGGCCATGACACCACCGGGCCCATCATCGTGAACTCTTCCCGCGCCGTGCTGTACGCCAGTGCCGGGGAGGACTTCGCCCAAGCAGCCCGCCAGGTGGCCGAGGCTACGCTGCAGCAGTTGAACGCTGCGCTAACGGCGATGCCCTGAGCGGAGCGCGCTTCCGCAGATCAGTCCAAGGTCACCTCGGACCGCACCGTACCGGCGCGGTCAGCCGTGGCCGTGAGGCCCACGACGGTGCCCTTCGGGGCCTTGACGATCCACTCGATCATGGCGCGGTCGCCCGTGATGTTGCGGTCGGGCATGAAAGCCTGCAGCGAGCCCTTGGGGGCGTGACCTTCGAGCTGCGTGCCCTTGGTGCGCTCCTTGCCACTGATGAGGCTGGCTCCCTTGGGCAGCAGGATCTGGAAGACCACGCCACGCACCGTCTTGCGCTCGAGCGCGCGCTTGGTCACGTAGCTCGGCAGGTAGCCGCTGTTGGCCACCGCGAAGCGCACACGCCAGGAGTCGGGCCCCAGCGCCCGCACCTCGGCGCGCAGCACCTCCAGCTTGGGCAGCGACAGCGCAATCTGCTGCAGCCAGGTCGGGAAGCGTGCCGCCTCGCGCTCGCGCAGGTGCGCGGGCGGGTTGCGCCAGTAATTCATCTTGTCCCAGCCGCCCAATTCCACCCGGCCCAACTGCGGGTGGTTGAACGGATACCAGTCCACGTGGGCCTTGCCGCCGCACTGCTCGTCGCTCCACTTCAGCAGCTTCTTGTCATCTTCCACCGGGTGGTCGCGGTACCAATCGATCCACTGGTAGTCGTTGATGCCGGCTTCCTTGTTGGGGGCCCAGATCTCCACCGTCCAGAACAACGCGCCCAGGTGCTCGTACACCCAGTCCTGCGTACCCGTGATCACCTGTTTGGGGTGGTATTTGAAGTCGTGGTAAATGCTGATAGCCGGGTAGCCTGTGAGCTTGGCGCCCAGGTCGCTGAAGCGCTTGTACTGCCAGAGGTCTTCCGGCGTCATGTCGTCGTCGGCCTGCGTGCCCATGGGCCGCAGGATCACGCCGCTGTGCGTGTGGAAGCTCACCGCCGCACCGATGTTGGGGTGCTGGGTGATGAAGTCCACCATCGCCCGCACCTCGGGCTCGCTGGTCGGGTAGGGGCCCGCGCCCTGCTGCTCGAACTCCTGGCGCCAGTAGGCCGGGAAGTTGCGGTTCAGGTCCAGACCTTCACGGTCGGGGTTGACCCAGATCTTCAGTCCGTCGAAGTTCTTCAGCGTGCCCTCGGGGATCAACCGATAGTACTCGCCGCCAAACTCGCCCGGGTCGCGCGGCACCATCAGGCGCGGCTCGTCAGGGCACTTCTTGTAGGTGCCGTGCGGGTCGGGCACCCGCATCATCAGCATGCGGCCATCGCCGTCCACGTCCTCCACCGTCAGGCCGTCCACCGGCTGCTCGTCCCAGGGGTAGGGGCGGGTGGAGGAGCGGATGTGGCGCGGCCGGTCGGCCAGCGCGAGTTCGGCACCGTCCGGGTTCAGGCGCGGCACCATGTAAACCACGCGCGTGTCCAGCAACTGCGTGACCTGCGGGTCCTTGGCGTAACCGGTCGCCAGCTTGTGCAGCCAGTACAGGCAGGCGGTACTGGCCGTCAGCTCCGCCGCATGGATGTTGCCGTCCACCCAGAACGCCGGCTTGTCCACGTCCGCGCCCGTGGCCTTGCTGGTGATGATGACCACCCAGATGTCGCGGCCCTCGTGGCTCTTGCCGATGGAGCGCACCTCCACCAGCGTGGGCAGCGCCTGCGCGTAGCTCTGCAGCAGACGCGTCAGGTCGTCGTGCTTGTAGAAGACGTCGAATCGAGGAGTGGGGATGGCTGGCATGGAGGCTCTGCGGTTTCGCCCCGATTCTGCAGCCACTGCACACAAACTTTTGCAATTTGCTTGCGATCAGACCCTCACTGCCCGCGAAACAGGCTCTGGAAGTCGCGCGAGACGGGCAATTCTGCAGGCCTGATCTTGGCTGAGAACGGTGTTCGTTCAGGCCTTGATCCGCATCAGCACGCGGTGCCGCAGCCTTGCGCATCATCAGCACAGGAGGTTTCCACACGATGTCTCTTCATCTCACCGCCGGCCAACGCGCTTGGCTGAAGACCGAACTGGAACAGCGTCAGCAGCGGCTGGACGGCCAGCTCAAGCAGCACCATGAAGGGGCCAGCCGCGTCGAGCACGCGCACGCGATGCTGGTAGATGACGACGAGGCCACCCGGCGGCACGCGATGGACCGCGCGGTGGATCTCGGGCTGTCCGACCTGGACACGGTCGAACTGGGGGCCATCAGCCGGGCCTTGTTGAAACTGAAGGACGGCCGCTACGGGGTCTGCGTGACCTGCGGGTCAGACATCCCCTTTGACCGACTGAAGGCCGAACCCCAGGCCGTCCGGTGCGTGGCCTGCGAGAGCGCGGTCGAGGGGCGAAGCGGGCTTCAAGGGTAATCCGCTCAGAACACCGCGTGGTCCCCGCGCTCGGTGTCGGAGTGGGGGGTATCGCCCCGCACCAGGGCGGCGTAGTGGTCCCATAGGGTCTGGCGGCCCCAGGACGGGGTGGCTTGTTCGTCGTAGCGGCCCGCTGCAGCGTCCCACACCAGCATGGACTCGGTGGCGTAGTAACGGCCGATGCGCGCCAGCTCCGCCTTGGCCGCCAACGCCGGTACCACGCGCCCGGCCAGCCCCAGCAGGGCGATGATGGCGTCCATCAAGCCCACTGGCACCTGCTTGAAACGGGGCGGGCGACCCAGCAGTGCGAACAAGCGCTCCCCCTGCTCACGCGGCGTGATCGCCGGCCCTGGGCCGCCAATGGGCAGCACCCGGCGATGGCGGGCGGGTTCGTCCACGCAGCCGGCGAGGTAGTCGCCGAGATCGTCGTCGCTGATGGGCTTGCAGGCGGTGAGCCGGCCGTCGCCGAAGAGCAAAAAGGGCTTGCCCCGCCGCACCCGCTCCACCTGGCCGGAGAGGGACTTGAAAAAGGCCGTGGGCCGCACGATGGAGTAGTTGAGACCGGAGTCGACCAACACCTGCTCGAAGGCCAGTTTGGCCTGCTGGAAGGCGAGCCGCGGCTTCTGCACGCAGATGGCCGACAGCAGCACCACCTGCGTGACGCCGCAGCGCTGCGCCAGAGCCAGCGCCTGCACATGAGCCTGGTGGTCGATGGCCCAGGCATCCTGCGGCGCACCCGTGCGCGAGGCCAGGCACGACACCAGCACGTCAAAGTGCTCGCCGGCAAAGCCCCCCCGCTCCAGCGAGACTGCATCGGTCACATCGCCGAAGCGCAGCTGGGCCCCAGGCAGCAGGCCCGCCATCTCCTGCGGACCCAGCGCGGCACGCGCACCCGCCCGCGGCCGCACGAAGCACACCACCTCGTGGCCGTTGCGCACCAGCGCACGCACGGTGGCCTGACCGATGGTGCCGGTGGCGCCGAGGACGAAGATGCGGCGGCTCATCGGGTGCTCACAGGTCGAAGTCGTAGTCGATGATCAGCGGCGCGTGGTCGGAGAAGCGCTGTGCGAGGTGGATGTGCTGCTGGCGCGCCGCGGCTGCGAGGGCCGGCG
>CAISJH010000146.1 GCA_903885585.1 uncultured beta proteobacterium | reverse complement strand
GCTGCGATCGCGCGGCCTGGTGCCTCTGGAAGTGGGGGCCGTGGAGGCCAGCCCGCAGAGCGGTACGGGACAAGGCTTCGGACGCCGCGTTTTCCAGGGCGCGGAGCTGACGGTGTGGACGCGGCAGCTGGCCGGCCTGGTGAGCGCCGGTCTGCCCCTGGAGCGGGCCCTCACCGCCCTCACTGACGAGGCAGAGCAGCCCCGCCTGCGCGAGCTGGTGGCCCGGCTGCGCAGCGAGGTCAACGCCGGCCACAGCTTTGCGCAGGCGCTGTCGACCGCGCCTCGCGAGTTCGACGAGGTCTACCGCGCCGTGGTGGGCGCCGGCGAGCAGGGTGGCGCACTCGGCCAGGTGCTGGAAAAACTGGCCGACGATCTGGAGGAGCGCCAGGCGCTGAAATCCAAGCTGATCGGCGCCTCGCTGTACCCGGCCATCGTGTCGGGCATCGCCTTGCTCATCGTCATCTTTCTCGTCACCTACGTGGTGCCCCAGGTGGCCAGCGTGTTCACCAGCTCGCGACGCTCACTGCCCCTGCTGACGGTGGCCATGCTGGGGTTGAGCCGCTTTGCGCGGGACTGGGGCTGGCTGG
Source organism: uncultured beta proteobacterium (assembly GCA_903885585.1). Classification (GTDB taxonomy): domain Bacteria; phylum Pseudomonadota; class Gammaproteobacteria; order Burkholderiales; family Burkholderiaceae_C; genus Rubrivivax. The sequence continues at coordinate 1,185 of CAISJH010000146.1, read as the reverse complement.
TCGCGCTGGCCGTGGCGGGCGGCGTCACGGCCCTGGTGGTGCTGCGCCGCCAGGACGCGGTGCGCCTGCGCATGGACGCCGCCTGGCTGCGCCTGCCGCTGGTGGGCCGGCTGGCCCGGGGCTACAACGCGGCGCGCTTTGCCGGCACCCTGGCCATGCTGGCGGGCGCGGGTGTGCCCATCCTCAAGGCCCTGCAGGCCGCCGCCGAAACCCTGGGCAACCGCGCCATGCGGGCCGACGCGCTGGACGCCCTGGTGCAGGTGCGCGAGGGTGCGCCGCTGGCCAGCGCGTTGGCGGCCAAGAAGCGCTTTCCGGGCCTGCTGGCCATGTTTGCGCGTCTGGGCGAGCAAACCGGCCAGCTGCCGCAGATGCTGTCGCGCGCCGCAGTGCAGTTGTCGGGCGAGGTGCAGCGGCGGGCCATGGCGCTGGCCACCGTGCTGGAGCCGCTGCTCATCGTGGCCATGGGCGCCGTGGTGATGCTGATCGTGCTGGCAGTGCTGCTGCCCATCATCCAGCTCAACGCCTGGGTCAAGTGATGGCGGCCACCCTGCAGGGCCAGCTCATCGTCGCCATCTCCTCGCGCGCGTTGTTCGACTTCGAGGAGGAGAACCGCCTGTTCGAGGCGCAGGACGACCGCGCCTACATGCAGCTGCAACTGCAGCGCCTGGACCAGCCGGCGCGTCCTGGAGTGGCCTTCTCGCTCGTCCACAAACTGCTGGCCTTCAACGCCGACACACCGCGCGTGCAGGTGGTGATCCTGTCGCGCAATGATCCGGTCTCGGGCATGCGCGTCTTCCGCTCGGCCCAGCATTACGGCCTGCCCATCGAGCGCGGCGTGTTCACCCGCGGCCAGAGCCCGTGGCGCTACCTCAAACCCCTGGACGCCCACCTCTTCTTGTCGGTGAACGAGGCCGACGTGCGCAGCGCCCTGGCCGCGGGCGTGCCGGCCGCACGCGTGTACCCGCACAGCGCGCACGCCACGGACGCCCACCCGGACGAGGTGCGCATCGCCTTCGACGGCGACGCGGTGATTTTTTCCGACGAGGCTGAACGGGTGTTCCAGGCGCAGGGCCTGTCGGCCTTCCAGGCACATGAACGCGACAAGGCCACGCAGCCGCTGCTGGCCGGCCCCTTCAAGCCGCTGCTCGAGGCCCTGCACCGGCTGCAGCAAGTCGGCACCTCGCG
>CAISJH010000145.1 GCA_903885585.1 uncultured beta proteobacterium | reverse complement strand
TGGGCCTGCGCGAGGGCGTGGACGCGGCGGCGCTGTACGAGGTGATCACCCACCGCGCCGGCAACAGCTGGATGTTCGAGAACCGCATGGCCCACGTGCTGGCCGCCGACTACACGCCGCTGTCGGCCGTGGACATCTTCGTCAAAGACCTCGGCCTGGTGCTGGACACCGCGCGCGCCACCAAGTTCCCGCTGCCGCTGGCCTCTACCGCGCACCAGATGTTCATGCAGGCGTCGAGCGCCGGTTTCGGGCGCGAGGACGACAGCGCGGTGATCAAGATCTTCCCGGGCATTGAGTTGCCCAAGGGCCAAGCCTAGGTCCGGGGCGGGGGCCTGCTGAATACCTGCTGCGCCGCACCGTGGGCGCGCTCCTCCCGCGCCTTGCTCACTGACCCTTGAACAGCCACTGGAAGTGCCGCGAGACGGGCAGCCGCTCGCTGCGGCCGCGCAACCGCAGTTGAAGGTTGTTCTCATCCACGCGCACGGCCGCCTCGACGTGGCGCTGCGCGACGATGACCGAGCGGTGCACCTGCCAGAACTGCTGCGCATCGAGCTGCACGAGCAGTTCCTTGAGCGGGGTGCGGATCAGCGCCTCGCCGTCCTGCGCCGGTGCGCCCGGCCCGCCAGGACTGCGCCAGACGACCCGTGTGTAGCGGGTGTCGGATTCGAAGTACAGCACGTCCTCCACGCGGATCATCCGCACCTCTTTGCCCACCCCGGCCTGGATGACCTGCAGCGGTGCGGGGCGGCGGATCTGGGCGGCGAGTTCGGCCAGCAGGGCCTGCAGCGCGGCCGGTGCCGGGCTTGCGCCCGCTGCCTCTGCCCGTGCTGACGGGTGGTGGGTGTTTGTCGGCGCTCCCAGCCCGCCGTCATGTGCCGCGCCTGACGGGTTCGCCGAGGCCCCGGTGGGATGCGCTCGCAGCCCCGCCTGCACCCGGGTGAGCGCCTGCGCAAGCCGCGCCGCCTCCACCGGCTTGAGCACGTAGTCCACCGCCCCGGCATCGAAGGCGGCCAGCGCATGATCGGCGTGGGCCGTCACGAAGACCACGCGGGCGCGCCCGCCGATGCGCTGCGCCACTTCGATGCCGCTCAGGCCCGGCATGCGGATGTCAAGCAGGCACACATCCGGCTCGTGCTCGAGGAAGGCGTCCCAGGCGTCCACGCCGTTGACGCAGGCCGCCACCATGCGGGCCTCGGGCCAAGCGGCGGCCAGCGCCGCGGCGAGTTGCGTACGCGGCGCCTCCTCGTCGTCGGCAATCAACACCGTGGCGGCGGGCCTGGTGCCCGCCCCGCTGTTGCGCACCGCATCGTTGTTCATGTGGGTTCTCCGGATGGGAACTCTGCTTCGGGCAGGGCCGGCACCACCCAGCGCATCAGGGCGGTGGTGCCGCGCTCCAGCGGCAGCAGGTCGAGCCGGCCCGAGGCGCCGAAGTGGTGGGTCAGGCGCTGACGGCAATTCGCCAGCCCCACGCCCTCCTGCCAGCCTGGGGCCAGGCCCATGCCGTCGTCATGCACCCGCACGGTCACCTCGCGCGTGCCGGGGTCGGCCCGGGCCGCCACGCTCACGCAGCCGCCGGCCAGCGCCGGCTCGATGCCGTGCTCGACCGCGTTCTCTACCAGGGTGAGCAGCAGGCCGGGCGGCAGCTTCAGCCTGGCAAGCTCAGGCGGCACGTCGACGCGGCTCGTCAGCCGCTGGCCCAGCCGAGCCTGCATGATCGACAGGTAATGGCTCACCATCGCCACCTCTTCGCCCAGGGTGGAGCGCTCACGCCCGAGCATCTCGGTGGCCCCGCGCAGGAAGGCGGTCAGGTCGCGCAGCAAGGGCGAGGCTCGGGGGTCCCCCGCATCCACCCAGTGCTGCACCGCCGACAGCGTGTTGAAGATGAAGTGCGGGTGGATCTGCGCCTGCAGCAGGCGCAGCCGCGCCTCGGCCACCTCCCGCGCGGCGGCATCGCGCTCGGCGGCCAGTTGCAGGCTGCGCATCTGCACCTGCAGGCGCCAGCGGCTGAGGCGTGCCACCAGCCCCGTGACCAGCCACATCACGGCGATCACCGCCAGCAACCAGGGCAATCCCTTCCACAGGGCGTTCACGACTTTGGGGCCATCCAACAGGTCGCTGAGCTCCCCGGACACGGCTGCGGCCATCGTGATGCCCACCACCATGCCGACCCCCCCGCTCAGCAGGCCCTTGACCCACTGGTTCCAGGCCCGAGGGCGGGCACCGACGTACTGATCTGGGGTCAGCCAGGCGCCGCCCAGGACCAGCAGCAGGGTGAACCAAGAGACGAGGGCCAGCGCGACGGACGCGTCGGCCGACATCCCCACCCACATCATGAGTGCGGCCACCGTGCCGGCAACGGCCACCAGCAGCCCGGCCCAGGCCACCAAGCCCCGACGGCTGTAAAGCCAGCGGTCCAAGCGCTCGACCTCCTGCCGCAGCTCGGGCGCCATGCGCCGGTAGTGGGGTTCAGCCCAGCGCGCATAACGGCGCTGCAGCCAGTTGCCTTCGGAGAGCGGTGGGAGGTCCATGGCAGGCAGTCTAGTGACGAGTCATGCGCGCCGCCATGGCAGCTGAGACGAGCTGTCGATCGCGTGACGTGGGCGGGCTGCGGGCGCGCCTGACTGGCGGCACAGGGGGCCGGCTACAAGCCGAAAAGATGGATGCGCGGCGGCGTGGCCCGCTCGCAATCCAGCCTCCATTCCCGGCCTGGGGCCGGGGCAGACTGCTATGCCGCGCCCAGGCCGGGCACTTCCACAGTCTTGAAGTCCCCGGGCATCACCACCTCCAGCATCTCGACGTCGGGGCTGTGGCCGATTTCGCGGTGCCGGATGCCGGGCGGCTGGTGGACGCAGGAGCCAGCCTCCAGGCGCACCACGCCCTGGCCTTCGTACTCGAACTCGATCCAGCCCTTGAGCACGTAGACCAGTTGAAAGCGGGTCTCGTGCAGGTGCGGTTGGCCGGAGAAGGCTTCGCCATCGGCAGCACGGATGACGTGCGCGACCACGCGGCCCTCCGTGGCTTGGCGGATGCCGAGATCACGGTACTCGAAGAAAGAGCGCAGGCCGCGCTCGAACTTCGCGTCCCGCGCATGGGTGGCGACGAAGCCCACAGTCTTCATGGCTGTCCCTTCTCTTTCGTCCTGGCAACGTACCAGCACCGAGTATGCCGGCACACCCCCCGCACACCCAGGCCCACATCGCCGGAGAATAGAGCGCCGCACGTTGCTGCCCCTGTTCCTGAAAGCCCATCATGATTCTTGGCTGCATCGCAGACGACTTCACTGGCGCCACCGACCTCGCCAACAACCTGGTGCGTGCTGGCATGCGGGTGGTGCAGACCATCGGCGTGCCAGAAACACCTGCCAAAGCGGCGGGCCTGGGCGATGTGGACGCCGTGGTGGTGGCATTGAAGTCGCGCACAGCGCCTGTGGACGAGGCCGTGGCGCAGTCTCAGGCCGCCTGCCGCTGGCTGCGTGCGGGCGGGGCACAGCAGATCTACTTCAAGGTGTGCTCCACCTTCGATTCCACGCCGCGGGGCAACATCGGCCCGGTGGCCGAGGCCTTGATGGCGCAGCTGGCGGCGGACACCCCATCCGGTTTGGCCCCAGCCCATCATCGCGTCGCCCCAGACGCTGGATCTGGTGCCGGACCGGGTGTTTCAAGCCAGATGGCGTTGAGCACGGGGCCTGTCGTCACCAACTTCGCCATCGTGACGCCGGCCTTCCCCGAGAACGGCCGCACCGTGTTCAAGGGTCACCTGTTCGTGGGCGACGTGCTGCTGTCGGACAGCCCCATGCGCCACCACCCGCTGACCCCCATGACCGACGCCAACCTGGTGCGGGTGATGCAGGCGCAGTTGGCGTATGGTCGATGTGGGCTGATCGAGCACCGCACGGTGGCGCAGGGCGTGGTGGCGGTGCGTGAGCGCATCGCCGCGTTGCGGGCGCAGGGTGTGACCTTTGCGGTGGCTGATGCGGTGGGCGACGCCGATCTGCACGTGCTGGCGCAGGCCGCGCACGATCTTGCGCTGGTGGTGGCGGGTTCGGGTCTGGCCATCGGCATCCCGGCTTTGCACGGCCTGGCACCCCGGCCCGAAGCGGCGGCGCTGCCCGCTGCCAGTGGCGCATGCGCCGTGGTCAGCGGCAGCTGCTCGGCCGCCACCAACGCGCAGGTGGCGGACTTCATCGCCCGCTCGCCCGGCGGCGCGGACCGCGCCTTTGCCGTGGACCCGCTGCGCCTGGCCGCTGGCGAGGACGTGGCAGGCCAGGCGCTGGCTTGGGCCGCGCCGCGCCTGAGCACCGGGCCCGTGCTGGTCTATGCCACCGCAGCGCCTGAGGCTGTGAAGGCGGTGCAGGCGCAACTGGGCGTGGACCGTGCCGGGGCGCTGGTGGAGCAGGCCCTTGCGGGCGTGGCCCAAGGCCTGGTCGCGGCCGGGGTGGGGCAGCTGCTCGTGGCCGGGGGCGAGACCTCGGGGGCCTGCGTGCAGGCTCTTGGCGTCAACACCCTGCGCATCGGCCCGCAGATCGACCCCGGCGTGCCCTGGTGCCACGCCAGTCCGCCCACGCGCCCGGGGGGCCTGCACCTGGCGCTGAAGTCCGGCAACTTCGGCGGCGTCGACTTCTTCACCCGTGCTTTTGAGGTGCTGCGATGAGCGCCGAAGAAGCACGCCTGCGCGAGGACATCTGCCGCGTCGGCCGCAGCCTGTTCGAGCGCGGCTACGTGCACGCCACGGCCGGCAACATCAGCGTGCGGCTGGACGA
>CAISJH010000144.1 GCA_903885585.1 uncultured beta proteobacterium | reverse complement strand
CGGGTACAGATGCTCGATGTTGTGGCTGGAAAACACCGCGTCAACGCTGGCATCGGCCACCGCACGCATGTCCGTCATGGTGCCAACCACGTCAGGCTTCACTGAGACGTCGATGTCGAGCCGAAGCTCGCGCCACTGGGGCTGGTTGAAACCGGGAGTGGTACGGTCCTTGCGCTTGGGGCCGCAGCCCACGTGCAGCAGTGTTGGCACAGGGCAGATCCGTCAGTCGCTGGTGACCTGAAGCGAATGCAGCACGGGCAGTTGGCGCTGCGCAAAGTCACCTGCCAAGCGCCCCAACTCCTGCACGTTGTCGGCCGGTTCGTCCAGGCGCGTGCCATCCTTGATCAGGCGCTGGCCCTGGGCCTCGAGGCTCTGCCAAGCCGACTGCGCCCACTGGGCGGGTTCAGCCTGGCCGGCCGCACGCGCCGCCAGGAAGAGCTGACCGAAACGTCCTACCGACACACCTCCCCCCGTCACCGGGCTGGCAAGGTGGCCGATGTCCGCGCTGGCACGGGCTCGCGCCATGAGGTGGGCGTTCAAGCGCTGCGCACTCACGCGACATGCTGAAGCCTGCGTCTCGCTTTGTGCAGGGTGCAGGTGACCCGAGCCCACCAGGATCATCACCACCTCCAGCAGGTTGGCATAGGTCACTGCACTGGCGGCCAGTTGCTGCTCCAGTTCGCCAATGCTGCGAGGCTGGTGGTCGCCCATGATCTTCAGCAAGGGCTCGGTCACCTTGACATTGAGCGTGGCCTCGCCCAGAGGGGTGGACACCTTGGCCGGCACATCGGCCACCGGCACCCCCAGCACCGCACGGAAGGCGCCCAGCGCTTCGCGCTGCTCCAGCGCCGACATGCGTCGCGCCCCTTTGACCCAGTGGTCGCGGCGGAACTGCTGGTTCACCACAAAGTCGCGCACGCTCTCGCGGAACATCGGGTCCGGCACCTCCCGCAGGAAGGTGCGCTGCTCCGCCGTCAGGTTCACCGCCTCAATATGGTCCAGCAGGTGCGCCGAACCGGCGTACTGCACCTTGGCCGGCTCCAGCCAGCCTGCCATGGTGCCAAAGTGCATGGGGTGCCAGTCGCGGTTGAAGTACTCGTGCGCCAGGTAATGCCGGTTCTGGCCTTTGAGGCGTTTGACACGATCCTGCACCTGCGGGTTGGCACGTGCAAAGGCGGGGTTGCAAGCCAGCAGCTTCTCGGCAAAGTCAATGGCGCCGTCTATGCGGCTGACAATCCCCGCCCCCTCGGCGCCGATCACCTGGGCGTGCTCGGTCATCAGGTGGCGCATGGGTGCAAAGGCAGCCCAGCCCGGCAAGGTGTTGTAGCTCACGTAGAGCACGCCCCCCACCTTGAGCCGCCGGCGGACGAAGTCCACGATCACCGCACGGTTGGCGTCGCTGATCCAGCTCCAGATGCCGTGCAGGCCGATGTAGTCAAACTCCGGCAGATCCGTGCGTGCGGCCAGTTCCTCGAAGGACTGATCAAACAGCCGCGCACCACTGCCACTGGCCGAGGCAAGCTCTTGCGCAAAGGCCGCCTGCGCAGGGTTGAAGTCCGTTCCGGCCCAATGCACACCGCTGGCCGCCGCGTGCAGGTTCACGCTCAGGCCCTGGCCAAACCCCAGTTCGCACGCATTTTCAAAGGTGGGGCAGGCGAAACCCGCGTGCAGCAGCGCCAGGCGGGCACGCAGCGGGTTAAGTTCAGCGTAGTAGCCATAGGTGTAGCCAATGTCGGCCACATAGCCAGCGGTCCAGTCGTCGGTCATTGTTCAGCCCTTGCAAGCGCTGAATCATCCCATGGCGCGGAAGTCAGAGGGCCGGCTCACACT
>CAISJH010000143.1 GCA_903885585.1 uncultured beta proteobacterium | reverse complement strand
TCAACTACTACGGCGCCAATGCTCGATACCCATGCTGTATTGGCGGGATTCCGAAGGATGGCCTCGAACCGCTCAGGAGTCGCAACTATGAGCTGACCTGTCTTGGGTGGCGGCGAACCCGGCGACTCTGATTCCATACGGTAGTCACCGGTGGTCAATGTGACTTTCGGAACGACTGAGAACGGAACCGGAGACAGTCTTTTGAGCAATGCCGTGAGCTCGTCAGCCTTTTCCTGCGCAAGTGCACGCAGCGGTTCGATGAGCAGTGCGCTCTGGTTCCTGAGGAGCGCCTCGATCAACAGCGTGTAACCGACAACTGTCTTCCCGCTGTTTGTCGGAGCGCAGACTACCGCGTGCTGACGAGAGGCGAGTATCCGGTCACTTACCAACGCAGCGCGCTGTACCGCGCGAAGATCACGTCCGTTGGTTAATACCGGCAAGATGTGGCACCAGGGCGTTGGGAACGCCTCAGGCGATAGGACCGAGTCGACTTCGTTCGACTCGGTTGAAGTTCCAGCATCGTGAGTCTTCATCTACTGGGCCAAGTCTTGGCGTCCATACAGAACCTGCGCAAAGCCAAGAGGAAGGGCACGTTGACTGGCCGTTGCCAAGTTAGCGAGCGCGAGGTGCATTCGGTCCAGAGGTGACAGAGATTCGGTTATGCCGGTTCTCCTCCCTCCCCACGAAATACCATCAGCGGCGAGCTTGACGTAAGCACTTGAGTCCACGGAATCGACGCCAGCCTCAAAAAGAGTCTTGACCAGATCTGGCTGACCAAGTCCGAACACGTGAAGCGGCTTATCCGGGTGCTGGCTTCTGACAGTTCTGACCACCTCGAGCACCAGATCCCTGTTCTTGATCCGAGGGACGAGTCCTCCAATCGCGATGCCGTCAAACTGTTCGCCTATGTATGCTGCTGAACAAGCAGCGTAACTTGTGCTGTCCCAACCCTGCACGCAGGCATACAGGGGAAGATCGCGTCGGCGCTTGTTGTGCAGCGCCCAGATGGCGTTAGCAATCGTGAGACGTTGGCGCAACGGACCTTCAGCCTCAGCAAGCGCCGGCGGAATTGGGAAGTCCAAAGTAAAGGCGACGTCTGCCACTCGCTCTTGGAAGTCAAGAACGGCCGCGGGAGAGATTTCTTCCTTCACTTCTAGCTGTTGCAGTTCAATCACTCCGAGCCCATCGCGCTCCATCACTGCTGCCCACTCAAACAGACTGGCAAAACCCCCTGAGTCCACGAACATTGGAACGCCGGGGTGGTCTTTCGCCTGTTTGGCGTAGTGATACGAGACCATGACTGCGCTCGCTAGTCGTGGCAAGAACGGACGTACGAGGTTGTCTAGCGGGTACTTCCCCCCGTAGGTTGTGACTGGCAGGTATTGGGGAAACCTTAGCGTGCCCAACCGAGTGGTCAGTGTGCGAGGCGAGGGGAGTGCAGGTTTCATCGTGACCATAGCTCGGTGAGGCTGATGCATGACTGAGAAGAGGATTCACGAAGAGCCCCGTCTGCACGCAGGATCTCCTGGTCCTTGTGAAACCTTCTTGTCGCCAGCAGGTGTTTGCAAACTTTGCCTTTGGTGAAGTCAAGGCAGTCACAGTGCCAGGTATCCATGACTTTGCGGACAACGTGGGGGTCCAGTCCGCCTGTGACCTTGTACTCAGCGTCACTTGCTCCAGGCTCTACCAGTAGCGCCCAAGAACGCTTGAGTCGGTAGACGTCGAAGCCAACATCCTGGCTGGTGGCATTGACCTTTGCTAGTCCTGCTGACTCTTCATGAGCGAAGAGGTCATCCGATTGAAGGAGGTTGTTTGCATCCTTAATCCAACGCGTTGCTCGATGGACCCCAATCTGGCCGAGCTTAAGGAGCTGATCTACCTCACTCTGAGCAAGTTCCTCTGCGTGATGGATGCCGGCATCGCCCAGCCGTCTGGCCCAGGTCTTGCCAATACCTGGGATGAAAGTGAGCGTCACTTCGTCTTGATCAAGTCCTGCCTCGACCATCAAGATCAGGCGCTTGACCTTCCAGCTGATCCAGCTCTTGCGATCGGAGGGAATGCTTGACCGTAACTGAGAAGCTGCTGTTTCATCGTCGGACCCAGGTAGTTCGGAAAAAGCAGCGATCGCGCTCAGCAATCGGACACACCCCTCTTGAAGCCGCGAGAGGTCTCCTACGTATGCAGCGAACTTCTCAGCCACCATCTCGATCGGGGTACCAGCTATCCATGCGCAGAGCGCGGCGGCAGCGTTTAGTGCATGCAAGAGACGCTTCGGTGCAACCACTGAAGAAAGCGTCCCACTTGTATTGAGCTCCGCGAGGTGTGGCAGCCAGGTGCTTCGGTTTTGCCCGACCAGGTGGCCGAGTTTCTCGAGATCTTCGTAGTCGACGCTCAATAGGTTCTCGCCGTCGCTAGCAATCAACGCCAGCAAGAGCAGGTCGAAGTACGTCCATGCAATCGGTTGGGCGAGGAGCCGTCTTACCCGGATGAGAGTGTCAGGGCTGACCATGAGCCTGGAACAGATGCGGCCGAGCTTAGTCGCGCGTAATCTGAAGCCTTCTTTGGCTGCAACCTCTTCAAGAAAACCTGCAGCAACCATCTGTTCACTGGCCGATCGCAAACAGGGCAACTTACGTTGCTTGGCAAGTAAGCTTCGCGAAAAAAGCGTATCAAGTTCGTCCGCCGTTCGCGCTAGTCCGCTGGCGAAGCTAACAACGATTTGCTCGCAGAGTTGAGAAGGCTGAGAAAGTGCTGAGACGATGGGTTCGAAGCGGCCCTGCTCGTATTTCAGGTCTTTCTCCCAGGACGCTCTGAACACTACAACCTCGCCTTCAACGTCCAACCCGGGGCGCCCGGCCCGACCGGCACGCTGCCAAGCGCTGACGACGCTGAGGGGTCGGAATTCACCATCTTGGAATTGCTGCAAGTCGTACAGGACAACTTGGCGAGCAGGTAGGTTGAGCCCAACTTCCAGCGTGGACGTAGCCACTAGAACATCAAATGCCTTTGTACGGAAGCCGCTCTCCACGGTGGCGCGACGATTGACGTCAAGCCCAGCATGATGAAAGTTGCTGGTGATTCCATGCTCTTGAAGGAACTGGGCTAGATGCTCGGCCCTCTTCTTGCTCTGTACGAAGACGATCGACTTTCCGCCGCTCTCAATGACGGGCTTAAGGACCTCTACGAGCATCGACGGCTTCTGGTCGGCTTTCTTGAAGGTCCGGGTGCGCCACTGCAAGGGCACCACTCGCCGACCCTCTTGGAACGCAACACCGCCTAACCAATCCGCAAGTTCTTGGGTATTGCCGAGCGTTGCTGAAAGTAGGACGATCCGTGCGAAGGGGTTGAGTAACCTGAGTCGGACAATCACTGCCTCAAGTCGTCCACCGCGAGTTTGATCCCCCAGAAGGTGTACTTCATCGACCACGATCAGGTCGACCTTTGGCAGCCAGTGCCAGTGGTGCCGCCACTGCCGGATGATCATGTCCAGCTTTTCAGGGGTCATCACAAGAACGTCAGAAGATCCGTACTCGCTCGATTCACGATCAGATGAGAAGTCCCCAGTGAAGATGCTGCACCGCACACTAGGCCATTCGGTCGTCCATCTCTCGAACAACTCATTGGCCAGGGCCCTTGTTGGCGATACGTAAATGGCCTTTCTTCCTCTTTCGACACATGCTCGAATGGCTTGCGCTGCGCGCCAAGTCTTCCCGGACCCTGTGGGCATCCGAAGAACGAGGTGGAAACCCGACTCCATCAGCATCGAAGCTTCGTCAAGGGGCTGTAATTGCATACAGCTACTTTGCGCCAAATCTCTATAAAGCGCAAGACTCACAACGCAGTTTTGCTTTTGAAACGTTAAAAGCACACTTATGGGTGGCCCTAAGAGAGCGAGTCGTCTCCCCCATTTGGGGGAGAACCTGTGTTGGTTGTGTTGGAACGACCGCTCAGAAGGACGTAAGTCCAACCCTGTGACATGGGGTGGCAAGGTAGCCGGGTGGTTGGGCGCGCCCGATGACTTGGCGCGCGCAGAGAGCCTCTTGGGGGATCAATCACTTGCCACGGCAGACGAGATCACAAAGTTGTCGGCTGTCCACGCCATCGAGGAGCAAGACCTAGGGTTCTCTCGCCTGTCTGATGCTGTACGAGATGATTTCCCCAGACTCAACTTGCAACGCTTGCTGGAGTCCATTCAGCCCAAGACCAAGGCTCAGCTTGCTGAGGAGTTGGGAGTGCACCCCAGCGCGTTTTCGCGTTGGATGAGAGGTCAGACACCGGACAGGAGCGCCCGGAAGGCACTCCGAGACTACTTTGGCCTGCGCGGCGAGATCGACCTCATAGAGGAACCGCTGTTTCTCAGCTATTTGCCGCTCACGCATGGTGAACGGGTCAATTGGGTAAGGGCGCGGGTAGGGGAGGTGAGTCCGATCCAACTGAGGGAGATGTTCCCTGCCTTGAGCAAGTTGCTGTCCTGACTGTCCCTGCTTGTTGATTTGTGGGCTGTCAGTCAGTCATTGAAGTTTGAAAAGCGTCATTCCAGCAAATCCCAACCCCGCCGTCCCCATGAACGCGGCGACCACGAAGTTGCTCAGCCGACCGAAAGCCGCCTGACCTTCCGGCTCCCACTGGGCCTGCGTGTCTCGCTGAAACTCTTCCCACAAGCGCAGCGCCTTTGCATGTACGGCGCCGAGTGTCTGGTCGAGCACATAGCGCAGGCTCTGGCCCTCGCAGGCGCGAGGGTCCAGGTTCATCAGCGGGATGAGCGACTCGCCCAGTTGCTCCCGGCTGTGCCAGGGCATGCGGGTGTAGCGCGGGTCGGCGGTCATGGCAGCGGCCAGTTGTGCGGCGGGCTCCAGCCAGTGCTCGTGCGCCGCCCTGCCGCTGAAGCCGTCCACCATCGCCTGGATGCAGGGCAGCACCAAGCCCTCCACTACCGGTGGTGAGCCCAGGTAGTTGGGCTGGCTGGCCGCCTGCAGGGCCAGCACCAGGCCGTCGACGGCGGGTTCTTCGCCATAGCCGATGAGCATGTCGTCCACCAGATCCCGCAGGTTGGCCAGGTCTTCCTCTTCCCGCGTGATGCCGTACTGCCCGGGGTGTCGGTTGACCTCGGCCAACTGCACTTGCCAGTGACCGGGCTTCTTCTGAACGGGCACCAGGTGCAGCCGGTAGATGGCCAGCCCTGTCCAGCTGCGGTGGAAGTGCAGCACGCCGTCTTCCAGGAAGGCGAACCACTTCTGCTCCTGCACGGTGGGGATGAACCCGCGCGCCACCAGGGCCATTTCTTCAGGGGTGAAGACGCGCTGATAGGCCAGCGTGGCCCGCCTGGCGGGTAAGGGCCGGTTTTGCCAGTCCTCCCGCCGCGCGATGGGGCGCTTGAGCGGCAAGGGGCGGGGCAGGGCGCTCAGGGCGGCCTGCAGCACGGCCAGGTCGCGCTCACGTCCGGTGGTGTCCGTGGTCTCTTGGATCAGTTGGCGCGCTTCGTCAGGCAGCGCCCAGCGCAGGCGGCTGGTCTCCCGGCTGCTGAAGTTCAGATCCACCTTGCGCGGGTCTGCGGTCATCAGGAAGAAGTGGCTGCGGGTGGTGGTGCCGCCGAAGGTGCCGGGCAGCGTCATGAGGATGCGGGCCTGGACGCCGGTTTCCTCCAGCACCTCGCGTAGCGCCGTCTCGCGTGGGGCCTCACCTGGTTCGGGCTGGCCTTTGGCAAAGCTCCACCCATAGCCGCCAAAGTGCCCCGCCACCTCGCGCAGCAGCACGCGTCCCTCGGGGTCCACCACCACGCCGCCAAAAGCACGCGGCTTGCCCACCGGGTTCTTCTCGTGCCAGGGCAGGCCCTGCCAGCCGGTGCGCTCGGGCTCGGGCAGGTCTTCTTCCATGCCGTATAGGGCGCCCCACACCTGGCCATAGCGCTTGGCCCGGGCCATGCCGGTGACCAGGGCCACCTCGTCCTTGAAGTTGGAGTAGCCGATGTCGGCCACGATGCGGGGCATGGCCTCGGCCAGGTCACTGTCTGCGCACAGCATGCGCCAGGGGTAGTCGGTGCCGGCGTGTGAGGTGGACGTGCTGGCCTGAGGCAGGTAGTGCTGCCGCAAGCGAAGCAAATCGCTGCGGGTGCGGCTGCGGATGGTCAGTTGCGGGCCGTCCGTCTTGCGGACGATGCTGAAGAAGCCGAAGGAGGTGAAGAGCCACATGGGTTGGGGATGAGGGCAGGGCAGGTTGGAAAAGAGCAGGGCGGACCCCTGGGGGCCAGGTATGTTGGCAGGCGGGTGGCTCACAGGGAGAGCCAGGCAAGCTGCGGCGTCCAACAACTTTTTTCTTGCGCACTGCCCAAAACCCGTGTCACACTTCACTCGTCATCAAGACGTGGGCCGACGCCCACACCAACCTGCCCGGCCGGGCAAGGTGGTCAGCGAAAGCGGATGTGGCGCCAGGTAAACCCTGGTGGCAACCAAGCGGTAGCGAAAGCGTCGGCCCTCCCAATGCGGAGGGTTTTTTCATGGTGGATTCGATTCAGGCGGCCAGCGTCACGCTGGTGGACGTCGGTGTTTACGCAGAGCGCGCGCTCATCACCCCAATGCTGCGGCCTGAGGGCTGGGCGGAGTTGCGCGTGGAGAGCCGGCTCGACTCGGCACGAAACCCCGAGGACGTGCACGTGCGTTACCGGGTGACGCTCAACCGCGAGGGGCTGCTGCGCTTGCGTGGCGTGATTGACGCGGCGCTGGGTGCGCCTTTGTCTGCCTCAGAAGGGGGGCCCCGCGTGAACACATAACAATTGTCTGGCTGGCAGGGCAGCAACCACAGCAGCCCTGCCATCTGCCCCGGGCTGCCTGTGCCCGGTCATCCCCAGGCGTCGCCGATTTAAGTGACAACTTGCAGGGCGACTCATCAAGTGCTGCTAAAGCGTTGGTGAGGCCTCCTGTCGTCCGGCCGAACCGCGCACCGCGGTTTACGGACGACCAGGAGTGCTTTCATGCCCATTCGATCACCGCGCCCGGTTTCCGGCGCTATCTCTGCGATCGGCCAAGTGGTTCGATCAGCGGCCTCGGCCGTTACCTCAACGGTCGACCCGGCCGCTTCGGCCATCCCGCCCCCTCGTGACCTTATCGCCCGCCTGGGCCTGATTGGCTTGTCGTCGCTGGAGCCGGTGGTGCTGGCATCGCTGGCCACCCGCAGCCCGCTGCTGCTGATCGGCCCGCACGGCAGCGGCAAGTCGCTGCTGCTGGAGCGCCTGGCGCTGGCCCTGGGCTTGTCCTGGCGGCACTACAACGCCGCCCTCGTCAACTTCGACGATCTGGTGGGCTACCCGCTGCCTGATGAACGTGGGCAGTTGCGCTTTGTGCAGACGCCTGCGTCGGTGTGGGGCGCGCAGTGCGTGTTCATCGACGAAATCTCGCGCGCCCGGCTGGATGTACAGAACCGCCTGTTCCCCATCATCCACGAGAAGCGCGTGCAGGGCATTGCGCTGGACGCGCTGGAGCACCGCTGGGCGGCGATGAACCCGCCCTCGGCAGAGGACGACGGAGACGATGCCCCGCTGTACGCGGGCAGCCAGCCGCTGGACCTGGCGCTGGCCGACCGCTTTGCGCTGCAGGCGCGCGTGCCGGACTGGCGGGCGTTTGCGGAGAAGGACCAGGAAGCGGTGATCCGCGCCGCGCACGAGGCGCCGGACCCACTGGCTGGTGCACTGTGGGCCGCAGCCGTGCAGGCCACGCGTGAGCGGCTCCCCATGGTGCAGGCCCAGTGGGGGCCGTCGATCGCCCGCTACGTGCGGATCCTGGCGGCTTTGCTGGCCGCGGCCGGCGCAGTGCTCAGCGCCCGGCGTGCCGGGATGCTGGCTGGCAACGTGGCGGCCGTCCACGCCGCTCGGCTGTCGGCTGACGCTGCAGCCCGCATCGAGGACTCGGCCTGGATCGCTGCGCTCAACTCCATGCCCTTTGCGGCGGCCGGTGGCCGACTGCAGGACGCCAAGCTGCTGGCCTGCCACCGCGAGGCCTGGCGCCAGGCGGCGGCGCGGGCAGAAGATCCGATGGCCCGCATCCTGGCCGAGCGTGACCCGGTGGCGCGGGTGAAGCTGGCGCTGGCCGCCACCGGTCTGCCCGATGGGGAACTCACCACCATCGTCACTGACGCCCTGTCCACCTGCCCGGACGGGCGACGGCACGCCTTGGCGGAGTGGCTGTTCGGAGGAGTGGAAGGTGAAGCGACTGCGGGCGGCGACAGCGGCGCCCTGGCCCGCCTGAGCGTGGTGGCCGCCGACACGGTGGCCGAGACTGTGCGGGACGTGGCCTGCGTGCAGGAGATCCACGAGCAGGTGCAGCCCAACGGGCAGCGCCACCGCACCTGGAAGCACCTGCAAAAGCGCCTGGCCGAACTGGACCCCACGCCGTCGCTGCAGGCCGCGCGCGCCGTGCAGCGCCAAGGCAACCTTCTGGCCGCGCTCTTTGCGGCAGGGCGACTCAAGGTGGAAGCCGACGTGGACCTGGTGCTGGAGCGCTACCAAGCCGCCCGGCTTGAGTTGTTTGGGGCGGAGGTCTCTGGTCCAAGCTCGTTACGGCTCGGCAGCCAGGGTGTCACGGCAAAGGTGGCGGCATGAAGCCGTATCCAGCGGCGGCCGTATGTCCGGCTGAGCTGCCGGGTGGCGTGCTGCATAACGTGGGCGGCCCGCCCCGCGCCACCATCACCTGGCGTGGGACGGATCGGTTTCAGGCGGGCGGCGCCCCCAGGCAAGCGCACGAGGAGGCAACGCCTTTCATTTCGCGCGGCATGTGGCTGCAGCTGACGATTTCCATCGGTCAGCGCGATGCACGCTACCGCCGGGACTGGAACACCGCCGCAGCACTGCTTCATCTGGTGGAACCCGAGCACGGTTTGGAGGAATCAGCGGCGCAAGAGCGCCTGACGGCCCTGATTGAGGAGGAGACGGCGCGACGGCCCTGGCCCGCCAGCTTGCTGGCTGCGCGCGGTGGCTGGACGGGTGGGCAGAGCAGTGAGTTGCGCATGGAGTTCGACCACGTGCTGGCCACATTCGTCGCCATGTCCAAGTGCACCGGGAGCCTCTGGCTACGCAGCCGCCGTCCCCATCTCGCACCCTTGCACGCACCCGTGCTGATCGAGCCCGGCAGCACGCCCATGCGCGGCGTGCGCTGGAGTCAGAGGCTGTGGTTTGCCCAAGGCATCCCGCAGGAGCTCCTCTCGGCGCTGGGCACCCCCAAACCCCGAGACAACCGCGGAGCTTCGGTATGAGCCCTCGCGCAGGTCAGAAGCCAGACCCACTGAATCAGGAACAAGACATGTCTTCTCACAACACCGAAACCCTTGAACGAGTCGCAGCAGGACCCAGCCCGGGCCGTGCGCCCACTTCCACTGCGCAACAGACCATCGCCTCCAGCTCGCTGAAGGACCGTCTTTTCGATTGCCTGCCCGCAGGCCGCTACGCCCTGGCCGGCTTGCTGCGCCTGCTGGACGTGGTGGAGACCGAGGCCGTGCCCACCGCAGCGGTGGAGTGCCAGGCGCAGCCCCGCTTGCTGATCAACCCCTCGTTTGTCGCTCAGCATGCGGCCACACCAGAGAAGCTGATGATGCTGGTGCTGCACGAGATTCATCACGTACTGCTCGGGCATACGCGCAGGCTTTCCGGGCCCACGCGAACGGACAACTTTGTGTTCGACGCGGTTATCAACGCGCTGCTGTGCCGGATGTTCCCGCAACCGGAATACACGGCCATGTTCCGCGACTTCTACAGCGCGGAAGTGTTTCCCGAGTGCCTGCTGCGCCCGCCCGAGGGCTGGGACCCGCGCGCCGGAGTTGGCCCCGCGCCACCCGCGCTGACGGGCAAGGGAATGGGGCCGGCCCTTCAGGTCTATCTGAACCTATACAGCCGTGCGGGCGCGAGCTACGAGGATGTGCGCCACGTGCTGCGGGCGTTTCTGCAGCGGCGTGAGGCTTCGCTTGAGGGTGTGACGCTGCTGGGAGACCATGACGGTGACTCCGGCCTCGAGACCGCCAGCGGCAGCGCCTTTGCGCAGGGTGTGGCCGACATCGTGCGCCAGTGGCCTGCACCGCCCGAACCGCTACGGGGCCAGTCACTTGAGAACCTACTGCGTGACACCCGGCTGCGCGTACAGCGTCCGCCCAGCGCCCGCCGCCTGCTGCGTGACCTGATCGCCCGCGTTGCGGCCGGGGGCACGGCCATGCACGTTGCCAGACGCTGGACGGCCAGCCCGCTGACGGTCGAAACCCCAGTGCCCGTGCCGGACCGGCGCGCCACCACTTTCAGGGCTCTGGGGCTCACTCCGCTGCTGTACCGGGGCGAGGTTGACATCCAGCAGCGCCTACCCTTGCAGGAGCGGGTGCATGTGTACGTGGACGTCTCCGGCAGCATGGATTCGATCAAAGGACCGCTGTACGGCGCGGTGCTGGATTGCCAGGAATTGGTGCACCCCCGCGTGCATCTGTTCTCTACCCAAGTTGCCGAGGTAACGCCCGGGCAAATGCGCGCCGGCGTGTGCCGAAGCACCGGCGGCACGGACATCCAGTGCGTTACCCGCCACATGGCGCGACACAAGGTTCGCCGGGCGGTGGTGCTGACCGATGGCTATGTGGGCCAGGCCGGGCCGGTCGGCGCCAGCGTGCTCAAGGCCGCGAGGCTGGGCGTGGGGTATCTCGGCGACTTCATCGACGAGGGACCGCTGGCGCCTTACGCGAATGCCACGGTCCGCCTGCCTATCCATGCCTGATGGAGGAATCATGAAAACATCCGTGACCCTGAGGGCGGCCGAATGGGTGCTGCCCGGGCACCCCGACAAACTGGCCGACGCCGTGGCAGACGCCCTGGTCCAGGCCGCACAACAACGCCAGGCCGAAGCGCTTTGTGCCATCGAGGTGGCGGTACACCGCGACCAGGTTTTCCTCACCGGGCGCCTCGCCTGCGAGGGTGCTGACTCCCTGTCGATCGAGGAACTTGTCAGGGACGTCTACCGGACGGCAGGATATGGGGTAGGCGGGGAAAAGGTCCGCGGCAGGAAGTCCGTCGTTCCCGCAGGCACTTGGCGCCCGGCCCCGCAGGACCTTTTCGTGGGTGGCAACCTGTGCGTGGAGCCGCTCGTGCCTGGGGAGGAGGGCATTCGTCACATCAGCGATGACCAGTCCATCGTCACCGGATACGCAGTGGACTTCCCGGGCATAGGCTTCATTCCGCCCGAGCAGTGGCTGGCCCGCGAGGTGGCGCGGCGCTTGTTCGCCCTGGTGCACACCGATCTGCAGTTGTGCCCGGATGGCAAGGTGCTGGTGGTTTTGCAGGAAGAGGGTGGCACGGCTGGGACTCAGGTCGGTAATGGCGGTTTTGGTGTGCCCGTCCTGCCTTGCCTGCCCAAGGTCTGGAGGCTGCACGCCGTGTCGTGCTCGCTGCTGGCCCAGGCGGGTGACGTGGAGTTGCACCGCGCCTCCCTGCAGGCCGTGCGCCAGGCCTCGCAGGACCTGGCCCGCCGCCTGCCAGGCTTCGAGCCTGGGGAGCCGCGCGAGTTCGTCGTGAACGGCAGCGGCACCTTTTCCATCGGTGGGCCTGAGGGCGACAACGGCCTGTCCGGCAAGAAACTCTTGCTGGACCACTACGGCCCGCGCGTGCCCATTGGCGGCACGGCGCTCAGCGGAAAGGACTTCTGGAAGCCCGACCGCGCCGGCACCTTGCTGGCCAGGCGCCTGGCCCTGGCCGTTGTGCATGCAGGCGTTGCCCGCGAGGCTGTCGTGCAGTTCGTCTCATTTCCAGGGGACGAAGCCCCGCGCATCGTGCGCATCACCACGCCGCAGGGCGACCTCCCCGATGCCTATCGCTGGCTGCAACTGCTGAACTGCCGCTTCGAGTCTGCCCGAGCCTGGGGCCAGGACGTGGATCTGGTGGAGCGGGCGAGGTGGGGGTGGTTTGGGGTGGAGCAACCGGCCGTTGCTTGGGAGACGCTGGGCTTCAAGTAGGTCTTTGGTGACTGAGGATGCGACTCTTGGCTAACTGCTTTGGGGTGATGAACTGCTATTGCATCCCGTTCCACTGCGCCAATCGATACAACTGCGCTGGGCGGAAGGCACCTGTTCGCATGGCGCCTTCGATAGGTTCCACCACAGCTGCTACGTCGATCTTGCGCCTGAAGCTGGCCTTGTCCAACTCGCGCGCGAGCACGACCTCCGACGCTGCTTGCAGTTCGCCCAGCGTGAAGGGCTCCTCCAGCAATCCTGGTGTGAACCGAAGATCGCTCACTTCTGCTTGCAGCGACTTGTGCGCTTGGCTGATGATCTGCGCATGGTCGAACGCGAGGCGCTTGTCGGTAATGGCCTCGGCGGCCGGTACCCAGCGCAGCTCGCTCACGCGCTTGCCAGGGGTGACTGGCACCTGCCCAGCAAGTACAGCACTGCGAAACACGATGCTCAGCGCCCAAGGCGCACGTGGATCCCGGTCCTTTGCGCCCACGGCTGTCTGCAGTTCAGCCCCAGGAAGTTCGGTTCCGAGTCTTTCTTTAGCCACGCGCTGGCAGGCCGCCAAAAGGTCTGCATCCAGGTCTATGCGCAGCACGCCGCCCGGCAGAGCCCACTGGCCCCGGAAGGGTTCTCCCGCTCGCCGCGCCTGCAGCACTTGCAGTTCCCCATCCATGATGCTGAACACGCAAAGCTCCAATCGCGTGAACGGCATCGGGTATCGAGCAGGTTGGGCTGTGTGGGCGGCAGGCCAGCCTTGTTCAGATTGGGAATTGACGGACATGCCTGAAAAGATAGTTGCAATAGGCAACGAAGTGTAGGATACTCTCTTCGTGGCGTGATGCAACTAAGGGGGGGATGTCAAACATGGCCTATGACGTGATCGGCGACATCCATGGCCGCCTCGACAAGTTCCACGCACTGATGCTCTCGCTCGGCTACTTCGAGAGCAACAACACCTACGTGCCCCCGGCTGGCCGGCAGGCCATCTTCGTCGGCGACTTGATCGATCGTGGACCCGAACAGGTCAAGCTGCTGCAGTACGTCCGCCGGATGGTCGACGCCGGACATGCCCACGTGGTGATGGGTAACCACGAGTTCAATGCGATTGCCTACGTTACTGAAGACCCGAGCGCCCCTCACGAGTGCCTACGCGTGAATAAGGGTGAAAGTCCCAAGTGCGCCCAGAACCGTCGCCAGCATGCCGCATTCCTTGCTCAGGTGGGTGAGGGCACCCCGCAGCATAAAGAGTGGATCGAGTGGTTCCGCACGCTGCCTTTGCACCTAGACCTCGGGGGCATCCGCGTGGCGCACGCGTGGTGGGATGCACAGTCAGCGGCCCTGCTTGACAACGCGGCGCACCGAGACGCTGTAGGTCGTTTAACGGACGACTTCCTGATCGAGTCTCATCGCCGCAAGAGCCCGCTGAAACGTGCACGCAAGATCGTGACCACGGGCTATGAGCACAAGTTGCCTGAAGGCCTTTTCGTTACCGACAAGGATGGTAACAAGCACGACAACGCCCGCCTGGCCATCTGGCGGCATGAGGCCAAGCACCTGCGCGACATTGCAATTGTTCCTGGGGGCGACACGTCAATCCTGCCTGACCTGACCATCGATCAGTTGTTTCCGCAGGGTCTCCAACCAGTTGAAGGTTCGCCGATCTTCCTGGGGCACTACTGGTTCAACGCGAACTTGAGTGTCGAGACTTCCAAGGTTGCCGTGCTTGATTGGTCAGCCGCCCACAAAGGCCCGCTTGTGGCTTACCGGTGGGACGGGGAGCAGCACTTGTCGAATGACAAATTTGTCAGTGTGAACGTCTGAAGAGTCGTCTCAAGCACTACCCGGTGCAGTAATGGCGGAGGCGCAAATTCATCAAACAGACTCAGGAGATCGCAACATGCCCGAGACCTTCCGCCTCGTTGTGATGAACGGAGTACTTCACTTCCCGCACGGCGGATCTGACTTCGACGTTGCATTTGACCGCCTCGAGAGAGTTCCATCGCTGCTGATTGCGCAGCAGCCGAAAGGCGGCCACGCTTCGATTCCTTTCCCGCTGCGCATTGCTGGCGACGCCGAGAACCTCATCCACGCGCTACAAGCCGAGCGTGAGTGCAACAAGTTTTTCCCCGACGACGCGATCATCGAATTACCGGACGGCACTGTGTTCGACTTCGACGTTCTGCTTCATGCCGAACCCAGTCAATCTGATGACACTGGCGCTGATCAGTGCCTGCTCGATCACCTTGCGAAGCACCCGCTAGATCCCGGTCTGCGACTCGATCCGAACTCCGCAGATCCCGTGATCGTTGAGATGTTCCGCCTGTCTACCCTCATCGACGCCGACCAGACGCTCACAAGTAAGCGCAGGCGGGACTTGAACCTGAGGCTTCTCATTGAGCTGAACGCCTATGAGGCTTGGCAGCGCCAGTACGCCTCGTACTTTCGTGACTTGTCCAGATGGACTCCCCCAGCGGCTCCCATGCCCAGCGGGAGGCTGCCGTTCTCAGATGACTTCATGTCCCTGCAGCCGGAGCTTCGTCCTTCAATCCACATCTTCGCGGACTTTGGTGGCTTCACGCACCGCACAAAGTTCCCCCCTGTCGATGTACTCCCGATGCAGCGCCGACCGAGTCTCGTGCCAGAGGAGATTTGTGACTGTATGACCGAGTGGACCAACGAGTTCAACAGGTTTGGCTGGGAGGAATCTCGTGGCAAGTTCGGAAACATGTTGTGGGTTGCGTTTGACATGCGCGGTCTATCCATCGCCCGGGCAGTAAAACGCTATGTGGGCGATGCCGCGCGCGTCGTCTACAGCAAACCTAACGAGGACCCCTTCTTCCTCTACGAGAGCTACCGCGAGATCCAGTCAACGCTGGCAATCAGCGTCCAGAAACTCTGTCCCGCATGAATCGCCAATGGGCTAGATAAAGGACCCTTCCGCCTAAAGGCAGGGCAGATTGGGCGTGGAGTGCCCAAGATAGGTATCAATGGGGGGATTTGATCCAGCTTGCTGCCCCCGGCGCGTTGCCAAAGCAGCTAAATGTGGAGAAGCAAATGAACCTGCGTTGCAAGGACGGCGATATCGCTGTGATTACCTGGGACCACCTCGGATGTCTCGAAAACATTGGCCGAATCGTCATGGTGCGAGGCCCGGCTCACCAAGGAGACTTTGGCATCTGCTGGCGAATTCGCCCTATCACTGAAGATCTCTATGCCTTTGTAGACCTTGACAATTCCATTGGGCGGGAGCGGGTGGGTTGGCAAGCCCGAATTGACCATCCAGATGCTTGGATGTTGCCCATCCGACCGACTGACGAGGAAGAAGCCCAACAGGCTCATGAAGTGCTTGAAGCCAGATGAAGTAGTGATGACCCTTGCGCCTGTGCACCGCGGTACGTTGACAAGGACCACCCGCTCTTGAGCATTACCCCGCTACTGTTTCTGGACATCGACGGTGTCCTTCACCCCGGCAGCGGGCTGGGGGACACACGGCTCATCCGAGCCAATGAACTTGAGATTGCCCTTGACGGGTTTTCTGTCCAGGTAGTGATTTCGTCGAGCTGGCGCTTTCACCTTCAGATGGTGGAGATCCTGGAGGATCTGCCTGCCGTTCTTGCGCGACGCGTGGTGGGTGCCACTGGGCCGGCCCACATTGGACGCTGGGCGCGCTACCACGAGATAAAGGCCTGGCTCGACCGCCACGCTCCGCTGGCCGACTGGCGGGCTCTGGACGATGCGGTATTCGAGTTCCCCAAGCCGTGCCCGCAGTTGATTGCCTGCCACCCGCAGGAGGGTTTCGGGCCGCGGCAGGCGCAGGAACTTGCCCGATGGTTGGGAGCGCGGTAGGCCTGCATCCACGTGCCCGTTCAGAGGTTGAGCTTGGGAACACGGTGGCAGGCTCAGGGCTTTTGGCACCGAACCAGCAGTGTGGCCTGTACATCTGTCCAGATCGCCTGGTGAGCCACCGCACAGGCATCATCGCGGCGCTGAATGACCTTTACGGCTGTTGCCTCGCATGAAATTCATCCACACTGCAGACCTGCACCTGGACAGCCCCCTCAGGGGCCTTGCGTCCTACCCTGATGCACCGGCCGAGCGGCTGCGCACGGCCACACGGGATGCGTTTCGGAACTTGGTCAGCCTGGCGGTGGACGAGCAGGTGGACTTCATGGTCATCGCTGGCGACGTGTACGACGGCGACTGGCGAGACTTCAACACGGGCCTCTTCTTCGTGCGAGAGATGGGCCGTCTGCGTCAGGCAGGCATTCCGGTGTTCTTGCTCCACGGCAACCACGACGCCGACAGCGAGATGACCCGCAGTCTGCAGATGCCGGACAACGTCCACCTGTTTTCATCTCGACAGCCCCAGACTTTCACGCTGGAGGACAAGAAGGTGGCCCTTCACGGGCGCAGCTTCAAGGTGGCGGCGACCACGGAAAACCTCGTACCCGGTTACCCCGCCCCCGTGGCCGGCTGGCTCAACATTGGCGTGCTGCACACGGCTCTCGAGGGCCATACGCAGCATGCACGCTACGCGCCTTGCTCGGTGGCGGAATTGCAGGCCAAGGGCTACCAATACTGGGCGCTAGGCCATGTCCACGAGCCGTGGATTCAGCGAGGTGACGTGACGCTGGCCTACCCGGGCAATCTGCAGGGCAGGCACATCCGGGAGCTGGGCGCGCGCGGAGCGCTGCTGGTGTGCGCCGAAGATGGCGAGATCACCGACGTGGAACGCGTGGAGGTGGACGTGCTGCGCTGGCACCTGCTGGAGGTGGACGTGAGCCAGGCCGCTGACCGGGCTGCGGCTGTGCGCATGGCCGGGCAGAGCCTGTCCACGTTGCTGCAGTCGTCCCCCGCGGGCCTGCCACTGGCCACGCGGGTGGTGTTCTCTGGACGTTCGGCAGCGCAACCGGAGTTGGTGGCCGATGAGGGCCAGCTACGGCATGAGGTGATTGCACAGGCTGTGGCGCTCGACCCGGACAGGCTCTGGGTGGAGAAGGTGAGGGTGACGGCCGAGGCGCTGGCAGATGGCGCAGTACCTGCCGACCAAGAGTCTTTGGACGCCCTGGCCGAGCTGCAGGGCTTGGCGCTGGCGGCGCCGGACGACGAGGAGTTTGTGACCGGCCTGCAGGGCGACTGGCAGGCGCTGCTGGAGAAGATGCCCTCCGAGGTGCTGCATGCTTCACCTGAATTGACGGCCTTGCGCGAGGCAGGCGTGGCGCAGGTGGCCGAGCGGGTGCACGAGGCGATGCCCCTGGTGATGGCAAGAGTGCTGGCCAGGGCCGGCCGCAATGCGCGCGACGGCGCTTGAGCCTGGGAGAGCACGCAGCATGCGAATCCGCGAACTCAAGCTCATCCGGTACGGCAAGTTCACCGGCCGCCATCTGGACCTGCCGCACAGCACCCAGGACATCCACTTCATCGTGGGACCGAACGAGGCGGGCAAGTCCACCGTCCGGCAGGCCATCAGCGATTGGCTGTTCTACATCCCGCCGCGCACAACCATGGCCTTCTTGCACCCGATGCCGGACTTGCGGCTGGGCGGTGTACTTGAGGCGGCCGGCCAACCCGGTCAGCCTGGGCGCGAACTGGCTTTCGACCGGACCAAGGGCAACAAGAACACCGTGAGGACCCCCGCTGACGCCGTCCTGCCGGACAACGTCTTGCAGCCCTGGCTGGGCAGTTTGCAAGCGCCGGATTTCAACCGCATGTACGCCCTGGACCACTCGACGTTGCTGGAAGGCAGCGAGGGGATGCTCTCGGCCCAGGATGATCTGGGCCGCCTGCTGTTCCAGTCGGCCGCAGGCATCGAGCACCTTGGGGATGCACTCAAACAGCTCGAGTCCGAGGCAGAAAGCCTGTGGGCACCGCGCAAGTCCGGCTCGCGTGCGTACTACAAGGCGCTGGAGGACTACGAAGCTGCCCACGCCCGCTTCAAGCAGGCCACGCTACGCAGCAAGGACTGGTCCATTCAGCACGAAGATCTCAAGAAGATCGAACAGAAGCTGGATGACGCCCGCAAGCGTGATGCCGAACTGCGCGTGCAGATCAGCCGCCTGGAACGCATACGTCGCGTGGCCCCGCTGCTTCAAAGCCTGGAAGCAGCTCAGCAGCAAAGAGCTTCATTGCTCTCGCAAGCCGACGCCCCCCTGCTGGAGCCAGACGCTGCGGCGAAGTACGCAGTGGCCCTGCGGGACCTGACCCTGGCCAAGGCCGACATTGCTCGCCTGGAGCAAGAGATCGGCCAGTTGAAGCTGGAGGCTGAAGGCCAGCACGTTGACAGCGCCATCTTGGCCAGGGCCGAGGACATCAAGCAGCTCAATGAGAGCCGACTGCAGTTCCGTGCTTACCAGGTGGACATGGGCAAGCGCCGTGGGGAGGTGACGGCGCTGATGCAGCAGGTGCAGGGCCTGATCCGGGATCTGGGCTGGGTGGCAGAGACTGAAGAGGCCGTGGCCCTGCGCTTGCCAGCCGCCTCAGTGCGAAGCCGTCTGCGTGCTCTTCTCAAGAGCCGAGCTGATGTCTGGCAGGACTTGAACTCCGCGCAAGCCCGGCTGGATGCCTGCGTGCAAGACATACACACCGCGCAGGAAGACATTAAGTCAGTGGCCACGGGCGACCTCAGCCCGCAACTGATTGCGGCCGTGGAAGAGGCCAGTCGCCTGGGTGACCACGCAGCCGCGATGGAGGAAATCGACCAGGAACTGGCTGACATCCAGCAGCAGATCGAGGCGGCTCTGGACGGTCTGGGCCCCTGGTGCCTGCCTGTTGATGAACTGCAGAAGATGGCAGCACCCGACTTGGCGTACGTGCAGAACCTGCTGGACCAACTCCGCCAGGACCAGGCCGAGGACAGGGCGCAGCAGGAATCGCTCGACGCCAAAGGCCATGAGGCCGCGAAGCTGGAGCGTGAGTTGCAGCAGTTGGTGCGCAGCTTCGAGCCGGTGTCGCGTCAGCAGGTGCTGCAGGCCCGGCGTGAGCGCGATGAAGCTTGGCAAGGCCTGCGGCAATCTCCCCAGGAGCTGACAGCCCGCGCAGGAACATTCGAAGGCCACATCGCAGCGGCAGACAGCCTGGCCGACCTTCGACATGACCGGGCAGAGCACGACGCTGAGCGGCAGGCCAAGGCAGCCGCACTGGATCAGCAAAGAGCTGAAGAGCAGGCCCTGCGGCAGCGGCTTGAGGGCATCCAGTCGCGTATCAAGCGCAGGGCTGCCGAGTGGGAGGCACTGACCACCGCTTGCGGGCTGCCCCAGCTGCCGCTGGAGTTGGCACCGTCGTGGCTGCAGCGGCGGCAGACGGTGTTGGATCTGTCGTCAGACAGGGCCCAGGCTGAGCGCAGACGCACCACCAGCCTGGAAGTGGCCGAGCGGGTGCGTTCAGCGCTGTGGAAGGCACTTTCCCCGCAGGAGATGGGGCAAGAGCCTGCGTCACTGGCCGAATGCTTGCGACTGGCCAATGCGCAGATCAGATCTCACGAGCATGCCCAAGGCCAACGCAAGACCTTGGAACAGCAGCTCCGGGATGCGCAGCGCAACCTCCCTAGCCTGCAGACCGCGCTTCAGGCCGCCGGCAAACCGTGGGACGAGTGGACCCAGTCTTGGCAGGCTGCGGCGAGGGCTGCCGGCTACAGCCCCGAGGTGGCTGTCGACCAGGTGGAAGCTGAGGTCGAGGTCATGGACAAGGTGGAAGGGCTGTTGGACCGCATGAGGGACATCCGCCGCAACCGCATCGACGCCATGCAGGCAGATCTGGACGGATTGGCAGCGTCGGCGAAGGAGTTGGCGCAGCGCCTGGATCCGGAACTCCTGGGGCAGCCGGCTGAAGATATCGCGCTGGAGCTGGTGGCCAGGCTGGAACTTGCGCGCAAGGCCGAAGAGGCTGCAGAGAGCGTGAAGTCGCAACTGGTGGGCAAAACGGATGAACTCGAGAAGGCTCGCCGCAAGCAGGAGCTTGTCCAGGCAGGGCTGGCGCCGTTGATGGCCGCGGCCGGCGTTCAAACGGTGGACGACCTCGGTCCTGCCATCGAGCGGTCTGGTCAGCGCCGAGCGGTTGAGGACCGCATCACCTCGGTCGAGCGCGAACTGGTTCAAGCCGGCGATGCCCTGCCGCTGGAGAAGCTGCGTGAGGAGGCCGCAGGCATCGAGCCAGACAAGGCCAAGGCTGAGTTGGAGGCACTCGCGACTCAGTCTCAAGAAGTCGTTGCCGACATTGCGAGGCTAGGCAACGACCACGGCTCCAAGAAGCAGGTGTTTGAAGCCATCGACGGGACCGACCTGGCCGCCAAGGCGGATGCGCAGCGACAGGAGGCGGTGGCCGCCATGGCCGATGCGGCTGAGCGCTACGTCAAGCTGCAGACCGCCTCCAGGCTGCTGAAGTGGTCGATGGAGAAGTTCAGGCAGACCAAACAGGGGCCGATGCTGGCCCGGGCATCGGCCATCTTCAGCACGCTGACGCTCGGGTCCTTCAACCGCTTGGTGGTCGATTCCGAGCAGGCCACGCCCAAGCTGCTGGGCGTGCGTGACGGTGGCCAACTGGTCGAGATCTCGGGCATGAGCGAAGGCTCCAGAGATCAACTCTTCCTGGCGCTGCGCCTGGCTGCCTTGGAATTGCAGGCCGAACAGGGGGCCACGATGCCTCTGATTGCCGATGACCTGTTCATCAACTTCGACGACCGTCGCACGGCCGCCGGCTTCGAGGTACTGGGCCAGTTGTCGCGCAAGATGCAGGTGGTCTTCCTGACCCACCACGACCATCTGGTGCCGCTGGCGCGGCAGGTTTTGGGAGACCAGTTGAACGTGGTGCAGTTGTGATTTCAGGGGTGCCTGACACCAGCTTGTTGACCCCATCGTTCGGGTAAGGCGTCACTCGGCGCCTGTCTGCATCAGTTCATCTTGCTGTCCAGAGTCGGCTCCATGAACTCCAGCGGCTCCTCGTCCAGCGCTCTCATCGCTTCATCGAAGGCTTGCTGGTCGGTCTTGAACTGGTCGTCCCACACATGCGAGTTCTTGCCCGCGTCCACCACCTCCAGGATCCAGTCGCTCTGGCTGTCCTTGTAGATGTGGACCTCCACGGTCACGCCATTGCGTGTGAGGGTCTGGTTCAGCGGTGAGTAGATGAGGACGTGGTCGTCATCGGGGTCTTCTTCCTCGATCCAATCATCCTCATCCCCGTCGTCCATCTCACGGCCCGCAGTGAAACGGCGGGACGGGACGAAGGTCAGGTTCTCAATGTTCTGAGCACGTGCGCGCTTGCAGGACTGGATGATCCGGTTGATCTCCTCGTCAGCCGTGATCGTCATCTTCTGAAAGTTGCGAAGCAGGTCGATCAACTCTCGATGCTCCGCAGGCGTGGCTTCGATCTCCAGCAGCGCCACCGTGCTGGCAAACATGGAGTGGATCTTGGCCAGCACAGTGAGGGCTTCGT